>NZ_QXDL01000148.1:0-10235 GCF_003574345.1 Calidithermus terrae | reverse complement strand
CGGCTGAACCCACGGGCCGCGGCCTAGCGCTCCCCGCCCCCGTCCTCCTGGTCCTTCGGCTTGAAGGGGTCGTAAAAAGGCGAGGTGAACAGCAGGACCAAGACCAGCGCCAGCACGGCGACGACCCTCCCCGCGGGCGGGGAGGACCGGGGTGGGGCAGCCACGGGCCACGAGCCTTCCACCTTCCGCTGATGGCGGACCGCTGAGGGCTGCCCGCTCAGCGGCTCAGCTCGGGGTTGCCCAGCAGGCGTGCTGCTGCGGCTTCGGGGGTGAGTTCGCCGTGGGCGACTTGGGCGATGAGGTCCTGGCCTTCGCGGGTGCGGCGGCGGCCCCACTCCTGGATCACGCTCTCGACCTCGAAGCGGGCGCGCTCGAGCCGCCCCCCCTCGAGCAGGCCGTGCTCTTTGAGGTGGGCGTAGTGCTGGTCCATGGCGTCGAGCAGTTCGGCGATGCCCTCGCCGCGCGAGCCGACCGCGCTGAGCACCGGGGGTTTCCAGCCGCCGGGGCGGGCGGGGGCGAGCTCGAGGGTGGTCTTGAGCTCCTGGATCACCCGCTCGCCGCCGGGGAGGTCGAACTTGTTGACCACGAACACGTCGGCGATCTCCATCACGCCGGCCTTGAAGGCCTGCACGGCGTCACCGGCCGCCGGGGTCAGCACCAGCACGGTGGTGTCGGCGACGCGGGCGATGTCCACCTCGCTCTGGCCCACGCCCACCGTCTCCACGAAGATGCGCTCGAAGCCGAAGGCCTCGAGCAGGGCCAGCGCGCCCACCACCGCGCCCGCCAGGCCGCCCAGGGCGCCCCGGCTCGCCAGGGAGCGGATGAACACGCCCGAGTCCTGGTGGTGGCGCATCATGCGGATGCGGTCGCCCAGGATGGCCCCGCCGGTGAAGGGGCTGCTGGGGTCAACGGCCAGCACGGCGACCCGTTCGCCGCGCTTGCGGGCTTCCTCGATGAGCCGGTCGGTGAGGGTGCTCTTGCCGGCGCCGGGGCTGCCGGTGAGGCCCACCACCCGGCTGTTGCCCCGCCCCCGGAGGGAACGCAGCAGTTCGGCGCCCGCCGGGTGCCCGGACTCGGCCCAGGTGATGGCCCGGGCCAGCGCCCTTGGGTCGCCTGCGGAGAAGCGCTCGAGTAAGGTCTGGCTATCCATCAGTGCGATTCTACCGTCTTACGTCGTGCGCGAGACGCTGAGCGCTAAACGCCGATAGCCTATAGCCGATAGCTAAACGCCGAACGATCTTCCCCTCCCGCGTGTGGGGAGGGAAGCACGCGTTCGGCTATCAGCTATCGACCATCGACTATCGACAGCTTCCCCCCCAAGCCTAGTAAATCCGCAAATTCTCGAACTCGTTCTTTCCGTAGCCCACCGAGCAGTCGTACAGCCCCACCCGGCCCACGCTGATGCGCTGCGCGTCGGAGGTGAGGGGGTGGTAGAGGATGGGCTCGCTGTTCACCCACACCGCCACCCAGTCCCCGTCGGTCCAGAGGGTAGTGGAGTTGCTGGTGCCGTTGCGGAGGGTGTCCTGCATGTTGATGCGCCGCCAGATGTACTCCGACCCGCCCGCCGGCTTGAGCCGCACCTCGACCTCGGTGGAGCCCTCGCCCTGGCTGGCGTCGCGGAACTGCATGGCGACGAGGTAGCTGCCGGGCGGGCCCGAACCCGCCCCGCCGCTGAGGACGGCCGGGCCGGTGAAGGCGACGGTGCCTGGGGGGGAGAGTTGCACGACGGTGGACTCCACCTGGACCCGGCTGGCGCCGTGGGGCACGGCCTGGAGCAGGCAGTCGGTGAGGGTGCTGCTGGCGCGGGCCCGGCCCGAGGCCAGGCTGAAGGTCTGGTCGCCCGAGACGTGCTCCCAGGTCTTGCCCGCGTTGCTGCGGCCCGGCAAGGAGCCCGAGCCGCTGAACTCGTCGGCCCAGACGGGGGTGCTGGCTTTGGGCGCGTCGGGGGGCTCGAGCTTGAGGTTGGCGGGGATGGGCACCTCGCGCTGGTGGGCGAAGAAACGGCTTATTGCCGAGTCGCCGGCCCCGTCGAAGCCTAAGCCCACGTTCTTGACGCTGCCGCGGGTGGCGTCGCTGGCGACGAGCGGGCCCTTGTCGTCGAGCCAGGCCTGGATCTCGTTGCCCTCCAGCCGCACCGTCACGTCGTGGGTGCGGCCGGGCTCGAGGCTGTGCCCGGTCTGGGCGAGCACCTGGGGGCTGCCGCCCGCGCTCACCCGGTAGATCTGTACGCCGCCGGCGGAGAAGCGCACGCCGTGGTAGTTGTTCGCGTCCTGCACCCGCACCAGCAGGTCCACGGCCTCGGGGGTGCTCCCGGTCTTGACGCGGGCGCCCAGCAGGTAGGGGGTGCTCGAGCCCACGCTGGCGTAGGCGCGGGCGGGGGCGCTGGAGGGGGCTTTGAGCCCGTCGGCGGTGCGGGCGATCTCCCCGGTCAGGAGGTTCCAGCGCTGGCCGGTGCTCGCGCTGGTGCCCAGGGCCCCGGAGCCGGTGCCGGTCTCGGCCAGGAAGGCGCTGAGCCACCAGTTGCGCAGGCCCGAGTCGTCGATCTTGAGGCGGGGGACCACCACCGCGTGCGCGTAGCTGCCCCGGTTGTGCAGCCCGAAGTACATCTGCCGCCCCGACCAGCCGGTGCTGGCCCCCAGGAAGCGCATGTTGGGGTAGGCCGCCCCGCCGGGCACGCCCTGCATGTCCACGGCATAAAAAAAGGCGCCCATGTCGTTGGCGATGGCGACGATCTGGCGCCGGGCGTGGCGGAAGGGGACCCGGTCGGGCCGGGCCCCCCCGCCCACCCCGAGGTAGTACCCCCCGAGGCCGCGACCCTCGTAGCCCAGGAACAGCGCGTTGGAGTTGGCGTAGGGGTTGGTGGGGGCCGGGCTGGCGAAGAAGCCCACGGCGAAGCCCTCGTCTAAGCCGGCGGGGAGCTGGATGTCGCCGGGGCTGAGGTCCACCACCGCCCCCAGGCCGGTGACGCGCTCGAGCGCCCCCCGGCTGTAGCTCATGCGGCCCCAGCCCGGGCTCGCCAGGGGCGGCATCACCAGGAAGCTGTTGCGCTGCGCCAATTTGCGCTCGGGGTCGCTGCCCGTGACCTCCCCGCCGACCACCGCCCCGGCCGCCTTGTCGGCGTCGAAGCCCTCGTCCACCTTGCCGATGACGATGATGGTTTCGCTCACGGTGAGGCCGGCCTCGCCCTGCTGGCCGCTGGCGTTCTCGGTGGCCCGGATCTGCGCCGTCCCCGGCGCCACCCCCCGCACCACCCCGGAGCCGTCCACGGTGGCGACGGCGGGGTTGGAGGACGTCCAGGTGAAGGTGGCCGTGACCTCGGCCCCGGAGGCGTCGGTGGCGGTGGCGATGGCCGTCAGGTTCTCGCCCACCTCGAGGCCGGCCTTGGGCAGCGTGACCTCGACCCGCGTCACCACCGGCGTCATCTCCAGGCGCACCTCGTTGCTCTGCCCGGCGACGATGTCCTGCTCGGTACTGGCCTGCGCCAGCACGTTGCCCTTGCCGTCGGGCTGGTCGTAGGCCCGGGCCACGAAGACCGCCCGGCCCACCGGCGCCTTGACGCGGCCCTCGGTGGTGCCCTTGTTGAGGGTGAGCGTGTCGTGGACGGCCGTGCTGCCCACGGCCCGCACGGTGACGGCGATGCTCTGGGCGTTGACCGGGATCACCTGGGCCAGGGACTGCGGCCACAGCACGCGGACCACGGCGGCTGCGGAGGGCGTGGACGGGGTACAGGCGGCGAATAAAAGCATCAGCCCGGCCAGCAGGCCCGGGCCGATCCTGGAATGACGCAGGGAAACGGCAGCCCTCATGGGCCGCATTCTAGTGCGCCGTGCATGAGGGGAGCAGGAGGTAGGGTTAAGTTTTATTAGCCGGCGCTGAGGATGAAGGGGCGGCTAAGGGTGGACGAAGACCGGCACCCGGGCCCGGTTGAGCACGCTGCGGGTCACCGAGCCGAACATGCGGCTGCCCCGGCTGCGCCCCATGAACAGCGCGCTCACCCCGTGGCGCTCGGCGTAGTCGAGCAGGGCTTCCTCGGGGGGGCCTGAGGAGGGCAGCACCTCCACCTGGACGCGCTCGCGGGCCTCGCCCGGGAAGTAGCTCACCAGCGTGTGCAGGCGGGCCGGGTCGGCGCCCACCGCCCCCGGTTCGACCACGTGGAGCAGGGTGAGGTTGCCGTCGCTGCGCAGGGCGATCTCGTAGGCCAGGCCCAGCGCCCGCTCGGAGGGGTCGGCGAGCGCGGTGGCGACGAGGAGGTGACTGAAGCGGCGCAACTGGGTGTCGCGGCCGACTACGGCCACCGGCCTCTCCGCCTGCGCGATGACCCGCTCGGCGGTGGTGCCGATGAGCCGGTCCTTGAGGCTGTCCTCCCCGTGGGTGCCCATCACCAGCAGGTCGTGCTCGGCGGCGTGGTGCAGGACGCGGGGGATGGGCTTGCCGGCCTCGAGCACGGCCTGGGCCGAGGGGTCGAGGCCCTGGAGTTGCTGCGCGAGCGCTTGGTGCCACTCCCGGTCGGCCTGCTGGAAGATCTTCTCGTTCTCGCTGCTGAAGAACTGCGCCGGGCTGGCGTAGCGGGGCTCGGCCACGTGCAGGATGGTCAGGCTGCCGCCCAGCAGGCCCCGCAGGTGTTGGGCCAGTTCCAATGCCTTGTAGGACGCGGGGGAAAAGTCGGTGGGGTGAAGGATTTTCATAGCCACCTCGAGGCGGGCTGGGGCGGCGGGCGCCTAGATCACGGCGATGCAGGCCACTTCCACCGCCACGTCGCGGGGCAGGCGGGCGACCTGCACGGTGGCGCGGGCGGGGTAGGGCTCGCTGAGGTACTGGCTGTAGACCTGGTTGAAGGCGGCGAAGTCGTTCATGTCGCGCAGGAAGCAGGTGGCCGAGACCACCTTCTCCAGCGAGGAGCCGGCGGCCTCGAGCACCGCCTTGAGGTTGCGCATGACCTGGTGGGTCTGGGCGGCGACGTCGCCGTCCTCGAGGGTGCCGTCGGGGCGCAGGGGGATCTGGCCGGAGCAGAACACCATGTTGCCCGCCACGACGGCCTGGCTGTACGGGCCTACTGCCTGAGGGGCCTGGTCGGTGTGCACCTTGTTCATGCCCTATAGCTTACCGTGCGCCGGCGGGGACAGACGGCCGGGGAGGAGGGTGAGGGCCGGCGGCGGTGGCTACAGAAAGGCTGCTCGAGCGCGGCGTGGTCCCTGCGCTCGAGCAGCCCCCACGGGTCAAGGGTTGATCGGCTTGCCCGGCCCGAACTGGCTGTAGAGGACGTAGGCCAGAAGCGCGCCCCACAAGAGCAGCAGCAGCCAGTTGCTCCAGCGGCGCCAGAAGCCCCTCGGCCGCTCAGGCTCGATCACCTGGGTGGTGACGCCCTCGGGCTCCTGGCCCAGTTGCAAGTTCACCGGGCCCCCCTTGGCCGCCTCGACCGCCAGGGCGTAGGGCCGCTGCTGGGCAGGGACGTGCGGGCCGACGGCGGCCACCAGGACGCTGATGTTGTCGGGGCCGCCCCACTCGTTGGCGAGGGCGATGAGGCGGGGCACGGCCTGCTCGGGGGGGTAGTTGCGCAGCACCTCGGCGATCACCGGGTCGTCGAGCACGCTGGTCAGGCCGTCGGAGCACAGCAGGAAGAGGTCGCCGGGCTCGACCTTGAGGCCGATGAGGTCCACGCGCACCTGGGGGAAGGAGCCCAGCGCGTTGGTGATGACGTTGCGCCAGCGGTGGTTGCGGGCTTCAGCCTCGGTGAGCACGCCCTGGCGCACCCGCTCGGCCACCCAGGAGTGGTCGTTGGTGAGCTGGACCATCTCCCCCTTGCGGTAGAGGTAGGCCCTCGAGTCGCCTACGTGCCCCAGGATGGCGTAGGGCAGGTCGAGCCACAGCGCGGTGGCCGTGGTGCCCATCCCGCGCGACTCGGGCGCCTGCCCGGCGGTGTAGATCTCGCGGTTGGCCGCCTCGAAGGCTTTGACCAGGTTCTGCGGGGAGGGTGAGTCCTGGCGCAGGTTGGCGGTGATGTGATCGACGGCCAGCCTCGAGGCCACCTCTCCCGTGCGGTGCCCCCCCATGCCGTCGGCCACAACGAAGACCCCCCCGTAGGGCGTCAGCTCGTAGCTGACGGAGTCTTCGTTGAGGTCGCGTTTGCGTCCGGGATCGGTCTGGGCAGCCGCCAGCACCACCGGGACGCTCTCGGGTCTCGCCATATCTATGGGGGATTATACGGGCGCGGTGGAGTGCCGCAGAGCAAATTTGAACGTCCGGCGACGCCGCGGCGGGAAGCGGAAGCGCCGGGCGCCGCCGCCGGGGCTCACCGGCTCACTGCAGGGGCTCGGGGTACGTCTTCAGGACCTCCGCGTACTCCTTGGCGATGTCCTCGAGGGGGCGGCTTCGGGTGGATATCGCCACCTCGAGCAGCCGCAGCCGCCCCAGGCACTGGTTGCCCTCGGACAGCCGGTCGCCCACCTTGAGCTGCTGGACCGCCCCGGTGGACACCGTAGCGGCAAACCCCAGCACGGCCCCTGCCACGCACGCCAGCCTCCACCCCTCGATCCCCGACCCGACCACCGGCCCTCCCGCCGCGGTCACGCCCGTCACCAGGGTGCTCGCCCCCGAGGCGAACAGGCTCGTCAGCAGCAAGCGGGTGTTGCTGCGCCGCAGGCGGGCGGTGTAAGCCTCGGCCTTGAGCACGCTCCGCCGCACGTGGTCGGCCAGCGCCGCGGAGTCTGGAGTCGAACCGGCTCCCATCTCTGCCTCCTTCGCCCGATCTGCCTCGAGTGTACGGGCTCCCCCGCCCCGGCCGCCTTAAGGCTCGACCCCCGAGGGGGTATCCCCCCACCCCCCCTTACCAAGTGGGGAACCAGGCGTCTTGCGTCTCGCGTCTTGCGTTTTGCGTTTTGCGTCTCGCGTCTTGCATTTTGCGTTTTGCGTACGACGTACGACGTACGACGCACGACGTAAGACGTACGACCCGCCCCCGGCTATCGGCTATCAGCCATCGCCCCTATTCCATCCAACAAAAAATATTTTCCGCACACCATCTTGAGGCCGTTCTCGAGGTGTAATCTGAGGCTTGGGAGAAAGTCAAATGATCACGGACCTAGAGCTCATCGAAGCGCGGGCCAAGCTCTCGGCTGAGGAGCAGATCAGCCTCGAGGACCTGGAGACCAAGGAGTGGCTCGAGTCGCTGGAGTACGTGCTGCGCTCCGCCGGGCGCGACCGGGTGGTGGCGCTGGTGGAAGCCCTCGAGCGCTACGCCTACAAGCACGGGGTGATGCTGCCCTATAAGCTGCGCACCCCCTACATCAACACCATCCCCGCCGAGCAGGAGCCTCCCTACCCCGGCGACCTCGAGCTCGAGCAGCGCATCGCCAACATCCTGCGCTGGAACGTCATCGCCATCGTGCAACAGGCCAACAAGAAGGCCGACGGCATCGGCGGGCACATCGCCACCTACGCCTCCATCGCCGAGCTGATGGAGGTGGGCTTCAACCACTTCTTCCGCGGGCACGGCGCCGGGATGGACCGCGACCTGGTGTTCTACCAGGGCCACATGTCGCCCGGGGTGTACGCGCGCAGCTTCCTCGAGGGCCGCTTCAGCGAGGACGACCTCGCCCGGTTCCGCCGCGACCTCACGCCGGGGCCGGGCCGCATCGTCACCAGCTACCCCCACCCCTGGCTGATGCCCGACTACTGGGAGTTCCCCACCGTCAGCATGGGCTTAGGGCCCCTGCAGGCCATCTACCAGGCCCGCTTCATGCGCTACCTCGAGGACCGCGGCCTCAAGCCTAAGTCCGGCGCCAAGGTCTGGGCCTTCCTGGGCGACGGCGAGCAGGACGAGGTGGAAACCTTGGGCGCGTTGCGGGTGGCCGCGACCGAGGAGCTCGACAACCTCATCTTCGTCATCAACGCCAACCTCCAGCGCCTCGACGGGCCGGTGCGCGGCAACTCCAAGGTGATCCAAGAGCTCGAGTCGGTCTACCGCGGCAACGGCTGGAACGTGATCAAGGTGGTGTGGGGGAGTGCGTGGGACGAGCTCTTGGCTAAAGACACCGAGGGCGTGCTGCTCGAGCGCTTCGAGCAGCTCGTCGATGGCGAGAGCCAGCGCTACGCGGCCTACGGGGCCAAGGAGCTGCGCGAGAAGTTCTTCAACACCCCCGCCCTGCAGAAGCTCATCGAGGGCTACACCGACGAAGAGCTCGAGATCCTCACCCTCTCGCGCGGCGGCCACGACAAGAAGAAGGTCTACGCCGCCTACAAGGCCGCGGTCGAGCACCGCGGCAGCCCCACGGTGATCATCGCCCGCAGCGTCAAGGGCTACGGCCTGGGCCCGACCGCGCAGGCCAAGAACGTGGCCCACCAGGTCAAGAAGCTCACCCCCGACGACCTCAAGGAGGCTCGCGACTTCCTGGGCATCCCCATCGCCGACGAAGACCTCGAGAAGACCCCCTTCTACCACCCCGGCCCCGACAGCCCCGAGGTGCGGTACATGCTCGAGCGCCGCGAGGCCCTGGGCGGCCTGATCCCCGCGCGCAAGGTCGAGTTCGCCCCGCTCAACACCCCCGACGCCGCCTTCTTCGAGGAGTTCTACGCCGGCAGCGGCGGGCGCGAGATCTCGACCACCATGGCCTTCGTGCGCATGCTCACCAAGCTGGTGCGCCACCCCGAAGTCGGCAAGTACGTCGTGCCCATCGTGCCCGACGAGGCCCGTACCTTCGGCATGGAGGGCGTGATCTCCACGGTGGGCATCTACAGCCCCAAGGGCCAGCTCTACGAGCCCGTGGACGCGGGCACCGTGACGGTCTACCGCGAGTCCAAGACCGGGCAGTTGTTGCAGGAGGGCATCAACGAGGCGGGAGCCATGTCCAGCTTCATCGCCGCGGGCACCGCCTACGCCCACTACGGCATCCCCACCATCCCCTTCTACATCTACTACTCGATGTTCGGGCTCCAGCGCGTGGGCGACCTGGCCTGGGCCGCCGCCGACCAGCGCACCAAGGGCTTTTTGCTGGGCGCCACCGCCGGGCGCACCACCCTCAACGGCGAGGGCCTGCAGCACGAGGACGGCCACTCCCACGTGCAGGCCCTGCCCATCCCCAACATGCCCGCCTACGACCCGGCCTTCGCCTACGAGCTGGCGGTGATCCTCGAGGACGGCCTCAGGCGCATGTACAAGGACGGGGAGGATATCTTCTACTACCTCACCCTGATGAACGAGAACTACCCCCAGCCGCCCATGCCCGAGCCCCGCGAGCAGGTGCGCGAGGGCATCCTGAAGGGGATGTACCTCTTCAAGAAGTCGGAGCTCAAGCGGCCCAAGGCCCGCGTGCAGCTTCTGGGCAGCGGCACCATCCTGAACGAGGTCATCAAGGCGGCGGAGGTGCTCGAGGGCTACGGCGTGGCCGCCGACGTGTGGAGCGTGACGAGCTACAAGGCGCTCTACTACGACGCCATGGAGACCGCCCGCCGCAACCGGCTCGACCCCCAGGGCATCGCGTCAGCGACCGGCAAGGCCGGAAACCTGGCGGCCAAGCCCGAGAAGCCCTACGTCGCGCGGATGCTCGACCCCACCGAGGGCCCCATCGTCGCGGCCAGCGACTACGTGAAGGCCCTGCCCGACCTGCTCTCGGGCTACCTCGAGCGCCCCATCCACTCCCTGGGCACCGACGGCTTCGGCCGCAGCGAGACCCGCGAGGCGCTGCGCGACTTCTTCGAAGTGGACGCCAAGTACGTCAGCGCCGCCGCGCTCTCGGCCCTGAAGGGCGAGGGCAAGCTCACCGCCAAGGCCCTGAGCGACGCGTTCAAGAAGCTGGGCATCGAGACGGGCCGGGAGGCGCCGCACAAGCGCTGACCGGCGATAGCTGATAGCCTATAGCCGAAAGATTCCGCGCCGTGAGCAATATGCAGCGACTGAAAGGAGCATATGGCTACCGAACTTAAATTGCCCGACCTGGGCGACAACGTGGCCTCCGCCGTGGTGGTGGGGGTGCTGGTGAAGGAAGGCGACAAGCTCGAGGCCGGGGCCCCCTTCCTCGAGCTCGAGACCGACAAGGCCGTGGTGGAGGTGCCCGCCCCCTCCGGCGGCACCGTCGAGAAGGTGCTGGTCAAGCCCGGCGACGAGGTCAAGAGCGGCCAGGTGGTGGTGACCCTGGGCGAGGGCGCCCCGGCCGCGGCCCCCGCGCCCGCCAAGGGCGAGCCCGCCGGCGAGGAGCCCAGACCCGCCGCGCAGGCCCCCCAACCCGCGCCCCAGGCTGCCC
>NZ_QXDL01000147.1:0-10274 GCF_003574345.1 Calidithermus terrae | reverse complement strand
CCGCAAGCTCTCCCCCGCCGCCCTGGCCGTGGTCACGGTGAGCCTGCTGGTGGTCGGGGCCGGGCTGTGGCGCTTCACCGTGCCCCGGTTGCCGGGCGAGACCATCGTCACCAGCCGGGCCGAGGCCGCCCGGCTGCGCGACCTCGAGAGCCGCGCCCGCGCGAGCAAAGAGGCCCAAGACTGGCTGGCCTACGCCAACGCCGCCTGGGAGGTGCAGGACTTCGAGCGAGCGAGCCAGGGCTACCTCGAGGTCGCCAAGCTCGAGCCGCGCAACGTGGTGGCCTTGCGCCGCCTGGGCATGCTGCTGTTCTTCGCCGGGCGCGGCGAGCAGGCCCTGCCCGTGCTGGAGGTCGCCACCCGCGCCGACCCCTCCGAGCCGGAGGGCTGGCTCTTCCTGGGCAACATCTACTTCCAGATGGGCCGCGCCGAGGACGCGGTGCGGGCTTGGGAGAGCTACAAGGCCGCCGGGGGCGAGTCGGCGCAGGTGGACAACCTGATCCAGACCGCCCGGCAGCAGCTACAGACCGCCTCACCGGGCCAGCGGGTCTACCTGCAGAAGTGCGCCGCCTGCCACGGCGCCCAGGCCCAAGGGGGCAGCGGCCCGGCGCTCAAGGGCAACCCTGCGAGCAAGGTCCCCGAGGCCGTGCGCGAGATCGTCACCAAGGGGCGCGGCAGCATGCCCGCCGTGCCGATGGGTGCGCAGGAGCTCGAGGAGCTCATCGCTTACCTCAGAAGCCTATGAAACTCGGACGACGCGACATCATCTGGATCATCCCCAGCGCCATCGCCGCGGGGTTTTTCGGCTGGCTGGGCTACCGCACCGTCTACATCCAGTTCTTCAAGACCGGCGTGGCCGAGCCGGTGTGGAAGGACGGGCCGCGGGTCCGGGTCGCCGGTGCGGGCGAGCTCGAGCAGCCCTGGGCCTTCAGGTACTTCGAGTACCCCGTCCGCGTCGGCACGGCCGAACGCAAGCTGCAGGCCGTGGCCTTCCGCCTGCCCCAGCCGGTCTCGGGGAGCCTCGAGCTCGGCGGCGCCCACTTCCTGGCCCTCTCCCGCGTCTGCACCCACCAGGGCTGCACCGTGAACTACGTGGACAACCCCGAGCTCGGCGCCATCGCCTACAACTACCGCACCGAACACCCCTTCCTGGGCTGCCCCTGCCACTTCGGCGCCTTCGAACCCCTCCAGGCCGGCCGCGCCGTGTACGGCCCGCCCCGCTTCCCGCTGCCAAGGCTGCGGCTCGAGGCCCAAAACGGGACGATCTACGCCACCGGCCACGAGACCCCGCTCCGCCCGATCGAGCAGGGCTGAAGCGGTCAGCTTTTAGCCATCAGCCGTCAGCTCATGGCTGGTGGCCTGTGGTTTCTGGCTTGTCGAGGACCTAGGGTCAAGGGTTAAGGGCCAAAGCGCCTTGCGTCTTGCGTACGACGTAGGACACGCGTTTTGCGTTTTGCGTCTTGCGTTTTGCGTACGACGTAGGACGTACGACCCACACCCGGCTATAGGCTATCGGCTACCCCTCATCCCCCCGCCTCCACCCGCACGAACTTATCCTTGCCCCGCTGGAGCACCAGCGGCTGCTCGAGCGCGACCTGGGCGTTGGGGTCGGCCACGACCTCCCCGCCGATGCGCAGGCCCTTGTTCTGGATCATGCGCTTGGCCTCGCCGTTGGAGGCGGTGAGGCCGGCCAGGGTGAACAGGCGCGCGACCGGGATGGCCCCGTCGCTGAGCTCGGAGGGGGGGACCTTCACCACGGGGATGTCGTCGGGGATGACGTTGCGGGCGACCTGGTAGTAGCGCTCCTCGGCCTGGCGGATGGCCTCGACGGACCCCGCGTCGCGGTCGTGGCCGGCGGCCTCGAGGCTGTAGCCGAGCTCCCCGTAGAACGCGCGGTCGATGCGCGTGGGGACGAGGCCCTGGGCGTAGGCGCCCGTCACCAGGCGGGCGAGCACGCGGTGCGCCCCCACGGGGCCGCCCTTCGCCAGCACCTGCGCGATCTCCTCGGGCGTGAGGTCGGTGCACAGCTCGAGGTAGCGCGGCAGCAGCGGGTCCACGACCTGCATGAGCTTCTTGAACACCACCGCCGGCTCCTCGCTGATGCCGATGTAGTTGTCGTAGCTCTTCGACATCTTGCGCCCGTCGGAGCCCTCGAGCAGCGGCATGATGAAGGCCACCTGCTCCTCGAGGCCGTAGGCGCGCTGCACCTCGCGGCCCACGAGCAGGTTGAACTTCTGGTCGGTGCCGCCCATCTCCACGTCGGCCTGGATGGGCACCGAGTCGTAGCCCTGGGCGAAGGGGTAGAGGAATTCGTGGATGGAGATGGGCGTGCCCGAGGTGTAGCGGTTCTTGAAGTCCTCGCGCTCGAGCATCTGCGCCACGGTCACCTGCGAGGCGAGCTTGATGACCTCGGCGAAGGTCAGGCGCTCGAGCCACTCCGAGTTGTAGCGCAGTTCGAAGCGCCCGGGGTCGCGGTGCAGGATCTTGGAGACCTGCTCGACGTAGCTCTTGGCGTTCTCGCGGGTCTCTTGCAGGGTGAGGGGCGGGCGGGTGGCGCTGCGGCCGGAGGGGTCGCCGATCATGGCGGTGAAGTCGCCGATGATGATGACCACCTTGTGCCCGAGCTCCTGGAACTCGCGCATCTTGCGCAGCACCACCGCGTGCCCGACGTGGATGTCGGGGCGGGTGGGGTCGAGGCCGAGCTTGATGGTGAGCTGCCGGCCCGACTCGAGCTTGCGGCGCAGGTCCTCCTCGGGGATGACCTCCACGGCAGCGCGCTTGAGTGAGTTAAGGGTTTCCTCAACCGTCATGCGCACAAGTATAACCGCTGAAAAAGCCCTTTCCTGCATATACTGGGGCCGTGCTGCGTCTACTGTTGATCCTGGTGCTGTTGGGTGCAGCCCTGGCTTATTACGCCGAGCAGGTGGGGCTGGGGGTGGGTTATCCGCCCTTCGTCCCGATGGTGTACTGGAAATACAACGGCGAGCAGAAGTACAGCCTCCGCGTCACCGGGGTCAACGCCGCCGTGAAGGTCAAGCTCGACGGCCAGCTCAACGACGGGGCGCTCGAGCTCAGCCTCCTCCAGGGGGGCCGCCAGGTCGGGCAGGCCCGGCGCTACAAGGGCCGCTTCAACGACATCGCGCTGTTCTACGTCAACCCCGGGCTCTACACCGTGCGCTTCCGCCTGCAAGACGCCAAGGGCTACGTCCGCATGGACTGGGTGGGCACCCGCTTCGAGTATTGACGCGGGCTGCCCCGCCGCGCTCGGGGGTTGCCTGGCCGGCAGCGGCTTGGTAAATCGCTCATGCATGTGCTAGACTTGTGAGCGGTTTGCCCGGAGCCCCAAAGGCGCGGCCCGGCAGTCTTGATTCAGGAGAAACATGGCACAGAAGAAAAGCACCCGTAACCCTTCCGCGATGAAGCGGCACCGCCAGTCCCTCAAGCGGCGGGCCCTCAACCGCTCGAAGAAGGCGACCATCAAGACCGTGACCAAGAAGGCCCTGACCCTGGCCCAATCCGGCAACGCCGAGGAGGCCACCAAGGTCATGCGCTACGCGGAGAGCCTGATCGACAAGGCCTCCAAGGGCTCCACCCTGCACAAGCGGGCCGCCGCCCGCCGCAAGTCGCGGCTGATGGCGAGCATCCACAAGCTGCTGAACCCGGCTAACGCCTGAAGGAGCTGAACATGGGCAAGGGCGATCGTCGCACCCGGCGGGGCAAGATCTGGCGCGGCACTTTCGGCAAGTACCGCCCCCGCTCCAACAAGAAGTAACCGTCAAGGCCTGACCCGTTCCCCTCGAGCCCCGCGCTCGAGGGGTTTTCTTCTAGTGTTCGTGGGAGATGGGGTTGGTTTGCGGTGCTTTGGTTTGGTGACCCCCGCTCCCCCGAGGGACTCCAGGTTACCGGCAGAGCCGGTATGGCCTACGGCCACCCCCTCGCGGGCATGCCGCCGGGCCTCGGTGCCCGCGTGTGCAGGGGTGCGGGCCGCACCTTGACCCGGCGGCATGCCCGTCTGCGCCACCTCCCTCACCCCCTCCCGCGTGAGCCGCACACCCCGGCCGGGGCACGGCAGCGACCACCGAGCGGAGGTCCCCTGGGGCGTGGGGCTGTAGTTAGCTGTCGGGTCGGTCACAGCCCCAGGGGATGATTTATCCCAACAGGGCGTATCGCGTACGACGTAGGACGTACGACCGGCGTCTTGCGTTTTGCGTCTTGCGTTCGGCCACCCTCAAGCCGGCGACGTGGTCCGCGCCTCGGCCTCGAGCTCCCACAGCAGGTCGCGCAGCAGCCAGCCGCGGCCGGGGGGCTGGATCTCGCCCGAGAGCAGGGCGCCGATGAGGTAGCGGCGCACGGCGCTGAGCTCGAGGCCCCCCGTCTGGACGATCTCGCCGATGTTGCGGGTGCCGTCGAGGGCGACGGTGATGCGGTCCTCGAGGCGGGTGAGGGCCCCGGCCTGGGTGCGGCGGGCGGAGGGGTGGCGGATGCGCAGGGCGAACCAGGCGTACTTGCGCAGGGGCACCAGGTCGCCCTCGTGCAGGCCGCGCCAGGCCCGCTCCGCCGCCACGATCAGGGGGACGCCCCAGGCCTTGGCCGCGGCCCTGACGCTCTTGCCGCCCATCAGCACGGTGAAGGGCTCGATGGGGCGGGGGCTCTCCACCACGCGGCTGGGCGAGTCGAGCAGGCGGTGAAAGCGGCTCCACTCGTCGTTGAGGCGGGCCCACTCGCCCATGAAGGTCTTGAAGCCCATCAGGGGCGTGCCGCCGTGCGGCTCGTTGACGAACTCGAAGCGGCCCTCGTGGGCGTAGAGGGGGAAGGTGCTGATGGCCTCGAGGCCCGTCCAGTCCCAGATCCCCCCGTCCACCACCTCCCCGCCCACGAAGCGCAAGGTCAGGGGCAAGTCGCCGACTTTCAGCTCCAGACGCCCCGTGCGACGCCCGCCATGCAGCAACTCCATGACGTCGGCGATCGGAATGGTGCTCAGGTCTCCTTCCACGTATACCCTGCTCCCGGTCCTAGAATAAGGGTTCGGCCGCCCGAACCGGCATACCCGCCGAGCGCCTCCCGGACGGGCGCCTCCAGGCCCGGCCGGACGACGGCCGCCAGGGTCGGGCCTGCGCCCCCCACGAAGGCCGCGAGGGCCCCGGCGGCGTAGGCGGCCTCGAGGGCCCTCTCCAGCCCCGGCATCAGGTGGGCGCGGTGGGGCTGGTGCAGGCGGTCGCGGGCGGCCTCGCGCAGCACCTCGAGGCGCCCGCTCGCCAGCGCGGCCGGCCACAGCGCGCTGCGGGCGAGGTTGAACACCGCGTCTTGCAGCGGGTAGAGCCCCGGCAACGCGGCCCGGGCCAGCGGGGTGGGCACCTCGTAAGCCGGGATCGCCAGCACGAAGCGCACGTCGGGGACGGGCAGCGGGACGGCGAGGGGGGGGTCGGCCAGGGCCGCGACGAAGCCCCCGTAGACGGCCGGGGCCACGTTGTCGGGGTGGCCCTCGATGCGGGCGGTGACGGCGAAGACCCCGTCCTTGCCCAGCTTGCCCCCGCTCATGCGGTCGGCGACGGCGGCCCCCGCGACCAGGGCCGCCGAGCTGCTGCCCATGCCCCGCGCCAGCGGGATGGGGTTGTCGGCCCACAGCGCGACGGGCGGGGCGGCCTGGCCCAGCTCGGCCCAGGCGGCGCGGTAGCCCTGGTGGACGAGGTTGTCCGGGGTGGGGGGAACGGCGCCCTCCCCGCTGTACACGAAGCGGTCGCACGGGGCGGGCTCGGCCCGGACCGTGAGGTAGACGTCCACGGCCACCCCTAACGCGTCGAAGCCGGAGCCCAGGTTGGCGAGGGTTGCCGGAACGAGTACCTCTAGCACGCCCGTAATCATACCGAAAGCGGCGCGGGGGCCATGCTACACTGGGGCCTAGCTTTCCGGCCCGCAGGCCCGCCTGGGCGGATGACGGGGCGAACACCGCGTGGCGCAAAAACCGGGGGTAAACGTTGATGGATACAGCTTCGCGTGGTCTTCTCGACACCGTCAGTCCTGCCCTGCTGGCCTACCTCTTCGGTTTCCTCCCCCAGAACGACCCCCTCACCGAGTGGGTCCCCGGCGAACTGCTCACCCCCGAGTTCGTCCAGCGCCTGCGCGAGTCGCAATTCACCGGCTTCGCCCTCGCCAAGCTGCCCAAGGGCCACGGCCTGCTGGTGTTCTACAAGGGGCGGCTGCTCGAGGCCTGGCGCCAGGAACCCCACGGCTACGAGGCGGGCACCACCGCCTACCGCAACCTCATGGCCGAGCTCGCCCTGGGCGGGCTCTCGCTCTACAAGCTGCGCCTGGAGGGCATCCCCTGCCTGCTGTCCCTCACCCAAGGATCGCCGCGCTTTTTGGCCGTGGCGCCGCGCTCGCTGCAACTGGAGACCCTGCTCGACTCGCTGCGGCAGGAGCACTTCAGCGGGGCGCTGGTGGTCGAGGACGGCAGCGCGGGGCGGGCGTGGTACTTCTACCGCGGGCAGCCGGTGTTCTCCCCCGACCTGCCGCGCGACCTGCGCGAGGGGCGGGTCCACCTGCTGCAGTCGCCCGGCAAGGCCCCCCAAGACCTCTTCGAGGTGCTGCAGCGCGAGGAGGAGGAGCGCCGCCGCCAGCAGAGCGACCGCATGTGGGAGTCGGTGGAGCAGGTGCTGCGCGAGTACATGGGCCGGGGGGCGGCGGGGGCGCTCGAGCGGCTGCGCAAGTCGCTCCCCGAGGAGAACCCGGAGCTGCTGCGCCAGGGGCTGGCGCGGTGGCTCACCCAGACCCTCGAGCCCGGCGCGGCCAAGCTTTTCGAACAGCTCATCCAGCGGCCGCGCTGAGGGGGCCGGCGAGGCCGGGCAGCGGTGTGCGTGCTGTTACAATCGCCTCATGGGGAGCCTGACGATCCCGATGTACCTGATGGCCGGGCTGTGGCTGGCTTGGGCCGTCGGTGCCCTATCCAGCGACTTCGTGCGTAGCCTTTCCGTCACCCTGGCCGACTTCCTGGGCGCGGCGATGCTGGCGGGCCTGGCCTACCGCTCGCCCTCGGTGGTGCGCCCGCCCCTGCTCGGCCTGGCGCTGGGGCTGGCGGTGCTGGGCGCCGGGGACTTCCTGCTCTCCCTGACGCGCCTGAACCCCGGCTTCACGGGCGCCGACGGCCTGCGGGAGGGGCTCTACCTGCTGAGCGCCCTGCTGGTGCTGGCTATGGGGGCGCTGCTGCCGTGGGCCATGGAGCGCAACGGCCTCTACCCCCAGGGCAACGCCCTGCGCTTCACGCTGATCGCCGCGCTCGCCGCGGCGCTGCTGGTGATGTTCGTGCAGGCCTTCCGCGACTCGAGCGCCCTCAGCATGCTCTTCCAGGGGGTGGTGTTCTTCCTGACCGTGCTCTACCTCCAGCAGACCGCCGTGCTGGCGGGCGGCCGCATCGCCCGCAGCCTGAGCGCCCTGAGCTTAGCGCTGGTGCTGGTGAGCCTGGCGCGGGTGGTGGCGGTGCTGGGGGGCGACGCCCGGTGGGTCACGGTGCTCTACGACCTCTTCTGGCTCGGCGGGATCAGCCTGCTGGCGTGGACCGGCTCCCGGGTGGCGATCCCTACCCGCGGGCCGAGCCTGGGGGCGACCCCCACGCCCAGAAAGCCCTGACCTCCCCGCGCTCGAGCGCCGCGCGGGCTTCGGGCAGCGCGTCGGCGAGCTCGTGGGCCAAGAGCCCCACCCGGCCCCGCCGGTCCCCGCTCAGCCCGTGCAGGTAGACCCCCAGCCGGGCCGCGTCCCACGGCGGCAGGCCCGCCGCCATCAAGGCCGCGACCACCCCGGCCAGCACGTCGCCCGTGCCGCCCGAGGCCATCGCCGGGTTGCCGGTGGTGTTGACGGCGAACTCGAGCCCCTCCCCCGCCTTCCAGGCCAGCACCGTCGGGCCGCCCTTGAGCACCACCACGACTTTGGGAAAGCGCTCGGCCAGGGCGCGGGCGGCCTCGAGGGGCTCCGCGGCGACCGCCCCGGCCTCGCCCCCCAGCAGCCGCGCCGCCTCGCCCGGGTGGGGGGTGATCACGGCCGGCACGCCCTCCCGGACGTAAGCCTGCACCAGCTCGGGCCGCAGCGCGTCGGCGTCGAGGACGGTGGGCAGCCGCAGCGCGAGCACCGCCTCCGCCGCGGCGTGAGCCAGCGGCCCGGCGCCCATTCCCACGGCCGCCGCCTCCGCCCGGACCCCGGCCAGCGCCCCGGCCGACCAGGACTCGAGCGGGTGGCGGACGGACTCCAGCGGCAGGTTCAGGCGGAGCTCTGCCGGGTAGGCCACGGTCACCAGCCCAGCCCCCGCCCGGTGCGCCCCGAGCGCGGCCAGCACGGGGGCCCCGGTGTAGGCGGCGTGGCCCCCGGCGACGAGCACCCGGCCCACGCTGCCCTTATGCGCGTCTCCCGGACGCCCGGGGAGGAGGGCGGCCATCGCCCGCGGCGTGAGCAGTTCGGGGAGGTCGGGGCGCTCGAGCGCCCGCGCGGGCATCCCGATGCCGGCCAGCAGGACCTCGCCGCAGGCCGCGCGCGCGGGGTGGAAGAGGTGCTCGCGCTTGAGCCCGGCCAGGGCCAGCGTGAGCGTGGCCCGCACGTGGGGCTCGAAGGGCAGGCCCGAGGGGAGGTCTATGGCGACCACCGGGCAGGCCGCGGCGTTGACCCGGCCCACCAGCTCGGCCCAGAAGCCCTCGAGGCCCCGGCTGAGCCCGGTGCCGAAGAGCGCGTCGAGCACGACCTCGCCCGGCCGGGGCTGCCAGCGCTCGAGCGGCTCGGCCTCCAGCCCGTGCGCGCGGAGTGCCTGGCGCATGTGCAGGGCGTCGCCGGCGTGCTCCAAGGCCGTGAAGACCCGGACCTCGGCCCCGGCCAACGCCAGGTGGCGCGCCGCCGCCAGCCCGTCGCCGCCGTTGTTGCCCTTGCCGCACAGCACCGCGACCCTCCGGCCGGCAAAGCGCTCGAGCACCGCCCGGGCCGCCGCCCGCCCGGCCGCCTCCATGAGCAGGAGGCTCGGGTAGCCCAGTCCCACGGCCTTCGCGTCGGCCTCGCGCATGGCCTGGGGGGTGAACAGCCGCATCGTGGTCACGGCCGAATTCTACCGGTGGGGTAATTTAGGGGTCGTGCTGGCTCTGCAGGCGCTGCGCAAGACCTACCCGGGCTTCAGCCTCGAGCTCTCCCTGAGCCTCCCCCAGGGGCAGACCCTGGCGCTGCTGGGCCCCTCCGGCTCGGGCAAGAGCACCGTGCTGCGGCTGATCGCGGGGCTGGAAACCCCCGACTCGGGCTCCATCCGCATGGGCGAGCGCGACCTGCTGGCGCTGCCGCCCGAGAAGCGGCGCGTGGGGATGCTGTTCCAGGACTTCGCGCTCTTCCCCCACCTCGACGTGTACGAGAACATCGCCTTCGGGCTGCGCGAGGCGGGCTGGCCCGCGGAGGCGATCCGGCGGCGGGTGGGGCTTCTGCTCGAGCAGACCCACCTCACCCCCCACGCCCGCAAGCGGCCCCACCTGCTCTCCGGCGGCGAGCGGCAGCGCGTGGCCCTGGCCCGCGCCATGGCCCCCGGCCCCGACCTGCTGCTGCTCGACGAGCCGCTGGGGGCCCTCGACCGCCGGCTGCGCGAGGCGCTGATCCTCGAGCTGCGGGCCCTGCTCGCGGGCGGCGGCCCCACCGCCGTCGTGGTCACCCACGACCAGCAGGAGGCCTTCCTCCTGGCCGACCAGGTCGCGGTGATGCGCGAGGGCCGCCTGGCCCAGGTGGGCTCCCCCGAAGCCCTCTACCACCGCCCCGCCGACGCCTGGGTGGCCCGCTTCCTGGGCCACCGCAACCTGCTCACGCCGGAGCAGGCCGAGCGGCTGGGGTTGCCCCCTCGAGCTCACCTCCTCCCCTCGGCCGCGCTGGGCGTGGGGGAGGGAGCGGGCGCGCGGGTGCTCGAGCGCCTGTTCCTGGGCGAGCGCACCGGCTACTGGCTCGACTGGCAGGGGCTGCGCCTCTACCACGAGACCCCCGACGGCCGCTGGCGCGAGGGCGAGACCCTGCCCCTCAGCCTCGACCTCGGCCGGGCCGTGCCGCTGGAGGGCGCGTGAGCCGCTTCGCCGTCCTGCTGGGCGGCCCGCTGGCGGTCACCCCCCGGCTGAGGGGGCAGCTCGAGGCCGCCGGCGGCTGCCGGGTGATCGCCGCCGACGGCGGCATGGCCCACGCCGAAGCCCTGGGCCTCGGCGTGGAGCTGTGGGTCGGGGACTTCGACTCCAGCCCCCCCGAACTCCTGGCCCGCTACCCCGCCGTGCCCCGCGAGGCCCACC
>NZ_QXDL01000146.1:0-10282 GCF_003574345.1 Calidithermus terrae | reverse complement strand
TGGTTGCCCCGCCCCCGTCCCTCCCCGCCGGCGGGGAGGGACGGGGGCGGGGCAACCACGAGCCACGAGCTGACGGCTGAAAGCTGAGCGCTATCATCCGTTACACTGGTTTATGGGCCCGAAAGTGCAAACCCACGACCTCGCCACGCGAACGCACACCGTCAAGGCGGGCACTTTCCCGGTGCGGGTTTACCTCGAGCACCCCCACGGCCTGTACGTCGAGCGGCCGTTTTACGACCACCCGCTTTACCGCTACTGGCAGGCGCACATCCTGCCGGGGCCGGGGTGGCAGGTGTGCCGCTTCACGCCGCACCAGGGGGAGCACTGGTGCGAGTACTACGTGGACATCGTGAGCGTGCGGCGCGAGGGGAGCGTGTGGAGCGTGCAGGACCTCTACCTCGACTTGGGCGTCACGCGCGAGCGGGCGGTGCGCGTGCTCGACACCGAGGAGCTTTTCGCCGCGCTCGAGGCCGGCCTGATCTCGCACCGGCAGGCGGCCTGGGCCACCGCCGCGCTGCACGGGCTCATCAACGCGCTGGCCGAGCACGGCAACGACCTGCCGGCCATGCTCAGGGCGCGGGGGGTCGAGCTGGGGTGGGGGCTCGAGGTGCTTTCCTGAGGGCGGTTCCCACGGATACCTCGCCAGGGTCGGCGGGTGTGTGTAGGCAGCGTGACGGGCGCGCCCTGTGTCATCGGGCAATCAGCCCGCGCTCAACTGGCGCACAGACCGGGCTTACTCGGCGCACTTAGCCTTGCCCTGATGGTGGGAGGCAAGCAGGCACAACCGGCCAAGGACGGCACGGGCGCGCTGTTCCACCGGCGTTATCAGGTGCGCTTCTCCGACGCCCGCATGACGCCGCAGCAGCTCATGGCCTTCGTCAAGGCCAACCTGGCGAGCTTAGCCCCGGCGCAACTGGCCGACTTCGAGAAGCGGCACGGCCACCCCTGGGCCATGGAGGTGGGCGACGAGTACGACATCACCATCTTCGGGCCCTGGAACGGGGCGGTGCGGGTGGTGGAGGTGGGGGAGACCTCCTTCACCCTGCTGACGCTGAAGGGCCACCCCGAGGCCGGGCACATCCGCTTCACCCTCGAGGAAGACCCCGAGATGCCGGGGGTGCTGTGCTTTCGCATCGAGTCGTGGGCGCGCTCGCGCGACGGGCTGGTGCAACTGGCCTACTCCAGCCTCAAGCTCGGGCAGATGGTGCAGGAGCGGGTGTGGGTGACCTTCTGCAAGCGGGTGGTCAAGTACAGCGGCGGGCGGCAACTGGGCAAGGTCGAGGTCGTCACGAAGGAGTTGGGGCGTGGCTGAGTCCCCCCGCGAGCGCTACCGCCGGAGGCTGGAGGCGCTCGAGCAGCGCCCGCTCAACCTCGACCTCAGCCGCCGCGGCGAGTACACCCGCGAGGCGGGCTGGAACATCGACGACTACGAGGCCGACCTGCCCCCCGAGCCGCCCGGCGAGCCCCTGCCCGGCGGCTCCTTCCGCGCGGCGCAGGAGGTGCTGCGCGAGTACCGCTTCCCCCCGCCCGACCTCATCACCGGCATCTTCCTCCCCGAGCGGCCCTTGGAGCAGCGGGTCATGCTGCTCGAGGGGCGTTTCCTGGGCTTCACCTTCTTCTTCGGCGTGCGGGTGGGGGGCGTGGTGGACGAGCTGCGCGAGACCCGGCAGGGCCTCGAGCGGGTGTGGGGCTACGACTACGCCACGCTCGAGGGCCACTTCGAGCGCGGCCAGATCGAGTTCACGGTCGCCAAGCGGCTCGACAGCGGCGAGGTGTTCTTCCGCATCCACGCCTTCTCCCGCACCGGGACCATCCGCAACCCCTTCTACGCGCTGGGCTTCCGGCTGTTCGGGCGGCGCTTGCAGCGGCGCTTCGCCCACGAGTCCATGCGGCGGGTGCAGCGGCTGGTGCAGGAGAAGCTGGCGACCGGGCGGGCGGGGGGCGAGGCCCCGCCGGTCCAGCCGGCCAGCGCCCAGCCCGCCGCCGAGGCCCGCATGGAGGAGCTGGCCGAGGACCGGCGCTGAAGGGCCGAAGGCTACTTCGCCAAATGGAATTCGGCTATCGATCAAATCGGCCGGACTCCATTAGACTCGGGCAATGGATTCCCGGACGTTGCTGGCGATTGCGCTGACCCTGCTGCCCTGGGCCTCGGCCTTCGCGGGGATTCGGGCGGGGCTCGAGGCCTACTCCCCCGGCCACCTCACCCTGCTGCGCTTTTTGGTGGCCTCGCTCACCCTGCTGGTCTACGCGCTGGCCGTGCGGATGCCGCTGCCCCGGCGGCAGGACTGGCCGGGCATCTTCGCCGTGAGCTTCCTGGGGATCACCGTCTACCACACCGCGCTCAACTTCGGGCAGGTCACGGTGCTGGCGGGCCCCGCGGCCTTGCTCATCGCCTGCGGGCCGGTGTTCACGGCGCTGCTGTCGCGCTACTTGCTCAAGGAGGAGATCTCGCCGTGGGGCTGGACCGGCATCGCCATCGCCTTCACCGGGGTCGCGCTCATCGCCTTCGGCAAGCCCGGGGGCTTCGAGCTGCAGCCGGGGGCCCTCCTCATCCTGCTGGCCGCGCTGGCGACCTCGCTGTACTTCGTGCTGCAGAAGCCCTTCTACCGCCGCTACACGGCGCTGCAGTTCACCGCCTACTCGATCTGGGCGGGGACGTTGCCGATGCTGGTCTTCCTGCCGGGGCTGGCGCAGGAGGTCGCCGCCGCGCCCGCGCCCGCCACGCTGGCGGTGGTCTACCTGGGGGTCCTGCCGGGGGGGCTGTCGTACATCACCTGGTCCTACGCGCTCTCGAGGGCGCCCGCCTCGAGGGTCACGAGCTTCCTCTACGTCAACCCCCTCATCGCCACCCTGATCGCCTTCGTCTGGCTGGGCGAGGTGCCCGCGCTGCTTTCGATGGTGGGCGGGGCCGTCGCGCTGGCCGGGGTGGTGGTGGTCAACACGCTGGGCCGGGTCAAAAGCGCCGAAGCCCCCCGGCTCAAGGCCGAGGGCAGCCGCTAGCCCTATCCCCCCTCCCTCTCCCGCCCGCTCGGTAGAATCGTGCGGGAAGGAGTACTGCTATGGAAATCCGCAAGATCGGTGTAGTCGGCGCAGGGCAGATGGGCGCGGGCATCGCGCAGGTGGCGGCGCAGGCCGGGTACGAGGTGGTGCTGCGCGACCTCGAGGACAGCTTCCTCGAGCGCGGCCTGGGCACCATACGCCGCTCCTTAGGCAAGCTGCTGGAGAAGGGCCGCCTCGACCAGGCCGCCCACGACGCCTCGCTGGGCCGCATCCGCACCACCCTCCAGCTCTCCGACCTCGCCGACTGCGACCTCGTCGTCGAGGCCGTCGTGGAGAGCGAGGCGGTCAAGGGCGACCTCTTCCGCGACCTCGACCGCCTGGTCAAGCCCGAAGCCGTCCTGGCCTCCAACACCTCCTCCATCCCCATCACCCGCCTGGCCGCGGCGACCGGGCGCCCCGAGCGCTTCATCGGCATGCACTTCATGAACCCGGTGCCCCTGATGGAGCTCGTCGAGGTCATCCGCGGCTACCTCACCAGCGACGAGACCACCCAGGCCGTGCTCGAGGCCGCCCGCAGGATGGGCAAGACCCCGGTCGAGGTCAACGACTACCCCGGCTTCGTCTCCAACCGCGTCCTGCTGCCCATGCTCAACGAGGCCATCCAGTGCGTGATGGAGGGCGTCGCCACCCCCGAGGCCATCGACCAGGTGATGAAGCTGGGCATGAACCACCCCATGGGCCCCCTCACCCTCGCCGACTTCATCGGCCTCGACACCTGCCTCTCGATCATGGAGGTGTTGCACCGCGGCCTCGGCGACGACAAGTACCGCCCCTCCCCGCTGCTGCGCAAGATGGTGCAGGCCGGGCTCTACGGCCGCAAGAGCGGGCGCGGCTTCTACCGCTACGACGAGAAGGGGAACAAGGTCGGCTGAAGAAGGGCTGAGCGCTGAACGCCCGGCGCTGGGCGCTGGGCGTGGGTCTTACGTCCTGCGTCGTACGTCGTACGCCAAACGCCGAACGCAAGACGCAAGACGCAAAACGCAAGACGCCGGTTGTACGCCGAACGCCGAACGCAAGATGCGAAGTGCTCTGACCCTCGACAGACCACGGGCCGCGGGCCTATCGCTGACGGCTGACCAATTCCCCACGCGGCGACGGGGAACCCTCGAGCCGTAGAAACGCTTCCACCGGACCCGGTATGCTGGGGCCATGGACTTACAGCGCAGCTTCGGGATATTGCTCCACCCTACCAGCTTCCCCGGCCGTTGGGGGATCGGCGCGCTGGGCCGGGAGGCCCGCAATTTCATCGACTGGCTGGCGGGCACGGGGGCGAGGTGGTGGCAGGTGCTGCCGCTGGGTCCTACGAGCTACGGAGACTCGCCCTACCAGTCCTTCTCGGCCTTCGCCGGCAACCCCTACCTCATCGACCCCGAGCTGCTCATCGCCAAGGGCTGGCTCGAGCCCGAAGACCCCCCGGCCTACCCCGCCCACAAGGTCGATTACGGATGGCTCTACGACACCCGCTGGCCGCTGCTGCGCCGGGCCTACGCGGGCTTCGTGGCGCGGGCCGGCGAGGCCGACAAGGCCGCCTTCGCCGCTTTCGAGCAGAAGGAAGCGGGCTGGCTGGCCGACTACGCGCTGTTCATGGCGCTCAAAAACAGGTTCGGCGGCAAGCCCTGGAACGAGTGGAGCCCCGAGCTCGTCCGGCGGGAGCCGCAGGCGCTCGAGGCCGCGCGCCTCGAGCTCGCCGGCGAGGTGGGGATGCACGCGTGGACCCAGTGGCTCTTCTACGCCTCCTGGGCCGAGCTGCGGGCCTACGCCGCGCAGAAGGGCATCAAGATCATCGGGGACATGCCCATCTTCGTGGCCTACGACTCCAGCGACGTGTGGGCCAACCCGCACTACTTCTACCTCAACCCCGACGGCACGCCGGGCGTGGTGGCGGGGGTCCCGCCGGACTACTTCAGCGAGACGGGGCAACTGTGGGGCAACCCGCTCTACCGCTGGGACGTGATGCAGGCCGAGGGCTTCGGCTGGTGGATCGCCCGCATCCGGCAGAGCCTCGAGACCTGCGACCTCGTGCGCATCGACCACTTCCGCGGCTTCGAGGCCTACTGGGAGATCCCCGGCGACGCCCACACCGCCGTCAACGGGCAGTGGGTGAAGGCCCCGGGCGAGGCGCTGTTCCAGGCGGTGCGCGCCGCGCTGGGCGACGCGCCCATCATCGCCGAGGACCTGGGCGTGATCACCCCCGAGGTCGAGGCCCTGCGCGACGGCTTCGGCTTCCCCGGCATGAAGATCTTGCAGTTCGCCTTCTCCGACGAGACCAACCCCTTCCTCCCCCACAACTACCCCGAAAGCGGCAACGTCATCACCTACACCGGCACCCACGACAACGACACCACTTTGGGCTGGTACAAGACCGCCCCCGAGGAGGAGAAGGAGTTCATGCGCTCCTACCTCCAGGACAACGACGTCACCTTCGACTCCCCCGCCGACGTGCCCTGGGCGCTCATCACCCTGGCCTTCAAGAGCCCGGCCAAGCTGGCCGTGGTGCCGCTGCAGGACGTCTTCGCCCTGGACACCGACTCCCGCATGAACTACCCCGGCAAGGTGGGCGGCTACTGGTCGTGGCGCTACTCCCCCGAAGACCTCACCCTCGAGCACGCCGCGCGGCTGAAGGCGCTGGCGGTGGCGACGGGGCGGTGAGGGAACGCGGGGTGCCGATAGCCCATAGCTAAACGCAAGACGTAAGACGCGAAACGCAAAACGCATGCCGTACGTCGTATGTCGTACGCAAAACGCAAGACGCAAGACGCCTTGGCCCCCCGGCCCTCAACGTCAGTGGGGAGGGGTGAACCACAAGCCACAAGCCCTAGGCCGACGGCTCGCTCATTCTCGCGCCTCGAGCAGCCGCTTGAGGGCGAGTTCGGAGCGGTTGAGGCCGTCCTCGCCGCTGGCTTTGCGGCGGGTGGCGCTGGGCTCGAAGTCGTCGAGGACGCGGCCCTCGAGGTAGAAGTCGAAGACCTTGGGGCAGACGTAGTGCGCGCGCACGACGGCCGGGGTGTTGCCGAGGTCGGCGGCGACGTGCTTGACGCACTCGACCAGGGTCTTGCGGGCCTGGCGGTCGCTCTGGGGCGGGCCCTCGTCGGCCAGGAACTCCGCCGCCAGCAGGGTGCCGCCCCAGGTGCGGAAGTCCTTGGCGGTGAAGGGGCCCATCACCTCGCGGATGTAGGCGTTGAGCTGCTGGGCCCGGATGCGGGCCCGGCCGCCCTCGACGAGCGCCTGGAAGAGCCAGGGGCCGGGCAATTCCTTGAGCTGGGCCACGTTCTTGGCGATGGTCTGGTCGGTGGTGAGCTTGTGCTGCCAGATGCCGTGCTTGCCCTTGAAGCGGAACTCCACGGTGCTGCCCTCGACCCGGGCGTGCGAGTGGCGCAGGGTGGTGAGCCCGTAGGTCTTGTGCGCCCGGGCGTAGGCGTCCGAGCCGACGCGGAAACGCGCGACGTAGAGCAGGCGGGTCATGAGGGCCATCACCTTGCGCGGCTCGAGGCCGCCGCGCCGCAGGTCGGCGCCGCTGGCGGCCCGTAGGGGCCCCAGGCAGCGGGCGAAGCGCACCAGGCGCTGCCACTTGGCCTCGCTGTTGGCCTGGAGGAAGCCGGGGTGGTAGCGGTACTGCAGGCGCCCGGCCTTGTCGCGCCCGAAGGCCTGGAGCTCGGCGTCGGGGTCGGGGGAGACGTAGACGTCGGTGTAGCCGGGCGGGACCGCGAGCTTGGCGATGCGCTCGAGCTCGGCCGGGTCGGTCAGCTCGCGGCCGTCGGGGAGGTAGTAGCGGAAGCTCCCGGCCTTGTCACCCTCGCGCCGGTAGTAGTGCTCCTGCAAGCCATCGGTGCGCCCGAGCATGAGGACATGCTGTGCGTCACGGCTTATGCGTCTCTGAAGGGCCGCTGACCCAGTACTGAGCGGTGGCCGCGGCCACCGCCCCGAAGACCCCGACCCAGCCCAGCGCCAGCAGCGGCAAGAAGCCGGCGGTCCACACCAGCAGCAGCGTGGCGAGGGCCACCAACGCCCGCGCCCCCAGCAGGCGCTCGTACTCCAGGGGAAGGCCGTTATCGGCCTTCGACAGCGGCTTCTGCCACATCCACACCAGCAGCGCCGCCCAGCCCAGCAGCACCGTGGCCGCGGCGAACCACAGCACCCACGGCTCGCTGGCGACGCGCCCGGCGGGGTGTACCCATAGCAGGGCCGCGACACCCGCGGCGGCGGCCAGGGCGAGCCCGGCCCAGGCCCGGCGGGGCGCCCCGTCGCGGTTGGCGTCGGCCACCAGGGCCAGGGCCAGCGGGAGCGCCAAGGCCCACAAGGGCCGCCCGGTGAGCCAGGTGGCTAGCAGGGGGCTCGAGGCCACCGCCGCCACGTCGAGCCAGGTGGTCGGCCGCCCGGTGGTGCGCCCCAGCAGCCGCGCCAGCACCACCAGCACCCCCGTCACCAGCAGCCCGGCCAGCGCCAGGCGGGGCTGGGCGCTGAGCAGCGGCAGGAGCAGCCCCTGGCTCAGCGCCAGCGCCACCCCCGCGCGGGCCGCGGTCTCGGGGTGGTCGGGGTCGAGCTCGCGCCCCAGGGCCCAGGCCGCGAAGACCCAGCCGGCCCCCGCCAGCACGCCCCACAGCACCGGCTGGCCCAGCCAGACGTTCTGCAGCACGAAGGCGGCGACCGCGAAGGCCAGGCACAGCCCCACGACGAAGCGGTTGGAGGGGTAGGCCCAGTCCAGGCCCCGGTCCAGGCTGGTGAGGCGGCGGATCATACCTCCGGGATCGGCAGGGCTCGAGCCCGCGGCCCCGCCGCGCGCCGCAGCAGGGCCAGGGCGAGAGCCAGCGCCCACAGCGCAGCCGCCAGACCCACCGGCAAGGTCTCCCACTGCCGCACCGCGACCCCGGCGAAGGCCCACACCAGCACCCCGGCGAACGCCAGGTCCCGGCGCAGGCCCAGCATCAGCAGGCCGATCAGGCCTGCCGCCGAGATCATGACCACCGCCCAGGCGGCTTCCGGCAGGCCCCAGCGGTCCCAGCCGGAGGCGTAGAGCACCACGCTGGCGTTGGCGACGCTCGCCACCGTGACCCAGCCCAGGTACACGCTGAAGGGGAGGTCCACCGCCCAGCGCTCGGCCCCCTTCGCCGGGTAGCGCCCGACGGCCAGCGTGCGGTAGGCCCCCACCAGGCTCAGCAGCAGGCCCAGCATCAGCGCCAGGCTCAGGCCCAGCCCCCCGTAGTGCCAGGCCACGACCCAGCCCGCGTTGAACAGGCAGCTCGCGACGAACCACGGCGCGGCGGCGTGCACCCGGGCGTTGCCGCGCTGGGCGGGCAGGGCTTGGTAAACGGCGTAGGCGGTGAGCCCGAGGTAGATGGCCCCCCAGACGGCGAAGACGTAGCCGGCCGGGGTGAAGAGCACGGGGAAGCTGTCGGAGATCTCCCCCGTGCTGCGCCCGCCCAGCGGCAGGGCGTTGGCCAGGTAGTTGACCGCCAGAGTCAGTGCGAGTGCCAAGACGACGACGAGCCTTCGGTCCACGACCCCTCCCTACGGGGCCTGCGTGGGGCAAGCAGCCCGTCCAGCCAGTATCGGATGTTCTCCGGGGTCAGGTATTCCTTCTGGACTACATCCCACACCGTCTTGCCCACCCCCCCGGCCACCAGCCCCGACAGCAGCGAGGTGCGGGGGCTGGTGGCCGCCCGCGCCTCGCCGTGGGCCGCCGCGGTAGCCCCGTCGGCGGGGGCGGGCCTCGAGGTCAGGTAGCCCACGATGGCCCCGGCCAGCAGCGAGGTGGCGACCGCCTCGTAGGGGCGCTGACGCACGGCCTCGACGGGCTTGTGGAAGAGGTCCTCGATCTCGGCGGTGAGGTTGCCGGCGGTGTCCTGCACCTGTGAGGTGGCCTGGCTGAGGGTGGAGAGCAGCCGCTCCTGGAGCTCCTGGGCGGTGCCCACCACCCGTTGCTGGGCCTCGTCCACCCCCCGGCCCAGCTCCTCGCTCACCCGGCGCAGCGAGGTCCGCAGCCGCTCCTTGGCGGCCTCGACCTCCTGCTCGGGGCTCATCTTTTTCGCATCGCGATCCACAGCATCCCTCCGGCAGTGAGCAGGGTGAGCAGGCCCATCAGCGCGGCGGCGGGGGCCGGGTCCATCCAGGCCCGAAGCTGCAAGTACCCCGCGGCCACCAGCCAGCCCAGCCCGCCCAAGAGCAGAATCCCGGCTACCAGGATCAGCACGACGGACAGCAAAAGGCCCCGCAAGTCGCTGCGGAGCTTGCGGGCCTGTGCCTCGAGCAGTTCCACCGTGCTGATCACCACGTCTGCCAAGGCCGTCATGTTGTCTCCTCGCCGCCCTAGTGGCGGTTGATCATGCGCGAGAGCACCAGACCGGCCCCGAAGGCCACCAGCAGGCTCATCAGCGGGCGGTCCTTGACCTGGGTCTCCAGGGTGGCCGCGATCTCGCTGCCCTTCTCCTTCACCTGGTGGGTCAGCTCGCCGCCGGTGTGGCGCAGCTCGCTGGCGAGGTCCTTGGCCTTGCTCCCGGCGGTCTCCTTGAGGCTGCTCATCAGGCTCATCACGTCGCTGCGCAGGGCCTGGAAGTCGGCTTTAAGGGTCTCGAAGTCGGCGCGCGCCCCGCTCTCCTCGAGGGCCTCGCCCACCTTGGCCTTGGTCTCGTTGACGGCGGTCTGCACCTTGTCCTTGGCTTCTTGGGCTTTGTCCTTGAAATCCGTAGGCTTGGTGTCCATACTGACCTCCTCTGTTCGAGGGTAGGCACCCTGGCTGATGCGAGACTGAGCCACGGCTGGGGAAGGGCTGACCGCCCGGTGGAGCAGCGCCGCCACCAGCGCGCCCAGCAGGAAGGCCAGGGCGGAAAAGTGCAGCCACACCAGCAGAACCGCCACGCTCGCCAGCGGCCCGAAGACGTTCTGGAAGGAGACCCAGCGCAGGTAGAAGTTAAAGCCGAGCTGCACCAGCGCGAAGAGCCCCCCGCCCACCAGCGCGCCCCGGAACGCGGCGGCCCAGGGCGGGGGGCGGGTGGGCAGCAGCCGGTACTGCAGGGTGAAAGCCAGCACGGCCAGCAGCGGGTTGACGACCCAGCGGTACAGCTCGACCAGCCCCTCGCTGAAGGGCAGGAAGCGCGTGACGACCGCCAGGCCTTGGCCGCCCAGCGTCAGCAGCACGAAGCCGCCCCCCACGCCCAGCACCACCAGCCCCGCCCGCAGCCGCACCCGCAGGGAGGGGAAGGGGGCCTCGGGGTCGAAGATGCGGGTG
>NZ_QXDL01000145.1:0-10287 GCF_003574345.1 Calidithermus terrae | reverse complement strand
GAGGAGCAGGAGCAGGGTGAGCAGGGCGGGGGGATGTGAACGCGACATAAACCTTTTCAAACCCTTTCTAGGATAAGGGCAAGGGGGAGCCTGAGCGGTGCGGTTCAGCCGGGGTGGGGCAGGTGGGGTCTGGAGAGAGGTGCATCGACCAGAATCCTCTGGCGCTGGTAGGTGACGGCGGTGAAGAAATAGAGGCCTCCTTTGGTGTGCGGGCGGCGACACTCAGGCATGGTGGGCTCCAGGGGACGGTGTGGTGGTGCGCGGGGCGCACCCTACAACTCTTCTGAGGGTAGAGGAAGCTTGTTCAAGCAGTTTTCGATCAAGTTTGTTTGCGTCCATAACACCCACTCTGACTCTATCTAATGACTTCTTGACTGTGCACGAGATCAGCTAGCAAGCAATGATCTGTGATAATAGTTCCTCCACTGATTTGAGTATGGATCTTACCTTAATCGCGCTTTCTTCGGCTGATGCAATTCCTTCGATTTCCAATGCGTTTTGTATCTCTAATTCATTAATGCAATCCATCAAGGTTGCCTTTGTTTGTTGGTCAATTTCTTCTGTGAGTTGGAGACATAAGAACTCCAAGTTATTATATAGTACCCCTAGAGACATGTTCCCACGCTGGAATTCATCTATGTACAGGTGCATACGATTAATCTGTCGCTTGTCGAACTCGCCAAGTTTACCCATGTGACTACCTTGTGATTACAGTGATGATTTTTGAGGTTGTCGAACTTACGATTACGGAGATGCCGTTTTTAGCATCGTAAAACTCCCAAGTCCCTTCCCTTGCTGGTCTCACTATACCGTAAGCAACTGCTTCTTCAACGACAGATGGTGTGATACCTCTTCTTTGCATCTGGTCGAGGGCATGACCCGAGTAGTCAATTCCATTAATAGTTGCAGGGGAATTAGTGCCGCGAGGTATTTCGATTGGGAAGCCTCTCTTCCCATGAGGTGCTGACGCTGGAGGGTTACCCGTAGAACGACTTGGGACAGTAGGCCAATGCTCTTTAGTCAGCAAGCGAAACTTGTCAAAAGTGTCCGCGGATTTCAGTACCTTTGCAATCCTCCCAAAAGGCACGACTCCCAAAACCCGATCGGTCGTGCCGAGCTGTTGACCGCTGAACAGGTCGGTTCCCGTAATGGCCCCGTAGATGCCCGTGATGGTGCTGACTAACGGAATGAATCCCGCCGCGAACGCCGCTGCGCCCCCCACGTGCTGGTTCGCCCGTCGCTGGTACTCGGGGACGGTGTGGTGGTGCGCGGAGCGCACCCTACAACTCTTCTACGAGCTATTTTGTCCCTCTTAGCGTCCCACATGTGTCTGACCGGGTATAAGGAGACGTTTATTCCTAAAAAACAATCAACTTGCCATCAGGGTATTCTCCCTCCCACCCGCATGGGAAATGACCCTCGAGATACCAATTGCCGAGAGGAACGTAGAAATTAGTTTTCAGGAATTCCCCGTACTGAGCCTCTAGTAATATACCCAGGACATCCCAGCGTACAACGTGCACAAATTTGACGGGCAACTTGTGGACTTCTACTACTACCCTCGTCTTTGAGCCAACAAGATCATTGACAATAGGCCGTAACTCTCCCACCACCTCATTCCAGTGCCGACTCACTTCAGGAGATTGCTGACGAACCTCAGAGTATATAACATCATTTGCATTCAAGCGCAAGTTTTCCCAGCTAGTTTTGGAGCAGTGGTAGACCGCCTCAACCCATGAGTCGCAAAAGATGAGCCGAGTTTGCCAGTTCTCGGGCAAGGCAGGCTTGTTTCCTACCGCCGTAAACCAATCCACTTCCCTCAACTGCTCAATGGTGTCTTTCGTTGCCAGTGTTAGTAGAGACACTTTGGAGCCTCATCTCGACTGGTTTATCCTACCAAGTATTCTGGGAACAAGCCCATCACTAAGTTGCGAATGGTACTGGAACTGCTGTGCGACTGCTGCGCCCACAGCCATTCTTGCCTCCTCCTCGGGTACACCGGCGGCCCACGGTGAACGATACAACGCTTTGTTATACTGGTTCAGTAAGAGTAGGGGGCGCTCGCGCACCAACAACTGCAACCATAGGAGCGCACCCTACAACTCTTCTACTAGAAAACAATCAACTTACCTTCAGGATACAAACCTTCCCAGCCACACGGAAAAAATCCTTCGAGATACCAGTTGCATAAAGGGACATAGAATGCAGGCTCTACAATATCCGAGTATTCTGCCTCGAGAAGAAGATGAGTCAAATCCCACCTGACAGCTTTTACAAAGCTTGGAGGAAGATTCTCTGTGGAAGCTACACCTGTAATACGCTGATCCATCAACTCTTTGACAAGTGGTCGAATCTCTGCGGCAACCACATTCCATTGTCCGAAGCGAGATGGCGACAAAGAAGACAGCCTTGAACGTACATTGTTAGCCGCCTCGATCTTAACGTTTTCCCACGAAGGCGACGAGCAACTCTTGATTGCCTCCTTCCACGAGAAACATCTAGTCATTTTCTCTTGCAAGTTACTTGGAACAGTAATTGGCTTACCTACGTTTTCAAACCAGCGAACCTCCCATAGCTGACCAATTGTATCTATGGCTGGTGTACTTAGCATAGACGGTTCACCTTGACTGATTTACTCTACCAGGGATTCGTGGAACCAAGCCTTCTTTGAGTTGCGATCTAAACTGGATTTGTTGTTCTATAGCCGCATACACAGCTAACCTTGCTTCGTCGGAAGGAACACCAGCAGCACGCAGTGATCGGTACAGAGCACGATTGTACTGCTCGAGCGTCGGGGTCGAACCAACTAGATTTCCCGTTCGATACTGCTCCCAGAACTTCTCCATCTGCTGGTGTGCCTTGTAGTGCTCGCTTCCGATGTCCGTGAAGGCGTTGCCAAACATCGGGATGGCAGCCCCTTGGTTGTAGGGGATTATGGGGAATGCCGCACCTTGGTTCAAGGGGAATGGCCCCTCCAAACTCCACATTCAATTGTCGTCCCAGCCTATTTTCAAAGGCTCTCTGCCACGTGATGTTTTGGTCATACATAGCTTTTGGGTTAATGACGGTTATAGGTATTGAGTCCAGCCCTGCCTGACGAGCAGCAAGTAGCCTGCGGTTGTCAAACGCAACCATCTGACCGTCTACTATCATGACCCGAATTGCGGAGTCTGGTCGAGTCCAATCCCATGTACCCTTCCGCATGAGTTCTGTGTACTCCTCTACGTTGCCCCGCACTGTCCTCTGGCTAAAGTGGGGGCCTCGACCGATGCTCGAGGTCCCCACTACAGAGCCTAGCTTGTCCAATGCCTTAAGTTTGCGGCCAGGTGTCATCTTCTAAGTATTTGGCGAATGCCTTGACCACTTCGTCTATGTCAAGTGATTCACCGCGCCGCTGCCGTGTCTGCAAGTACGTGAACAGTTCCCGTGACTCAATGGTGGAAACAAAGCCCTTTGATTCGAGCTCGGCCCAAAAGGCTTCCTCTTCTGCCTTCGACATCTCGTCCGTGTCAATCACGAGGGTGGCTGATTCCCGAGAAACGGGATTCTGAGCGTCCATCTTCACCCAAATCCAGCCGTTGACGTTCCAATCGAGCCGCTCGACCATCTGTTCAAACGGTAGCTCACCCAGAAGAATTATCTCTCATACCCCCAAGATTGAACTACTTGCAGCCACCTCCCCACTCTTACAACCGCCGAAACCAGGTGGGTGGTAGAGACCGTGCCGTGGTTCGCGGAGTGATCGCCGTGGTGTACCAGTTGCATCACTCCCTTCTTGCCGTGCGCCTGGTCACTCAGGGCATGATGCCAGGTGACCTCGACCGGGACCGGCTCCCCGGCCGCGTCGGGCGCGTCCTGCCCGGGTTCCTCCTCCGGCTCCGGGCGCGGGGCCGCGGCCTCCGGGGACCCGTACGCCGTCAGGTACCCCAGCGCGAGGGGGGGCGGGGGTCGGAGGGGCCGGCCTCCGGGTAGGGGTCGACCTCCGGCCCAAGCTTGATGCCGAGCCTGGGCGAGAACAGCCCGTCCTCGCGGGCCTCCAGGCCGGGGTCCTCGCGCCGCAGCCAGGCCACGACCTCGTGGGCGGGCCGCCCGATCGGGGCGTAGCCGAGCACCTCGACCCGGTGGGGCTCGCGCACGAACACCCCCGCGCAGGCCCCATCCGGCGCGTACTCGACCTCGAGGTCGCAGAAGTCGTCCAGGCAGCTCCCGTCCGGGTAGTCGTAGGTTCTGAACGGCTCGCCCAGAAGCTGGCGGACCTCCGGCCGGGTCATGCCGAAGCGCACCGGGCCGACGCTGACGTAGGGGACCACGGTTAGATTAAGACTCTCAGGCATCAGTTTCCACCTTCCTACGGGAGCAGGGTCGAAGTAGCCCCTGCGGATGCCGTACGCAGTGGAATTCTATAATTCCTCGCGGCATGAAACCCCGGCGCAGCCGCGCCTTCTCCGCCTCGCTCAGCAAGGTCCCTCCCCTGCCCCCCTAGCGCAGGCGCACCCGGTTTAAGAGCAGGGCGTTAAAGGTCACCGAGAGGGTCGAGAGGCTCATGGCCAGCGCGGCGAATTCCGGCTTGAGCAGGATGCCCAGGCTGGGGTAGAGCGCGCCCGCCGCGACGGGGATGGCGAGCACGTTGTAGACGGCCGCCCAGAAGAGGTTCTGCTTGATCTTGCCGCGCACCTTGCGGGCGAGGACGATGCCGCGGGCGACGTCGGCGGGGTCGTTCTTCACCAGCACCACGCCGGCGGCCTCCACGGCCACGTCGGTGCCGGCCCCGACGGCGACGCCCACCTCGGCCTCGGCCAGGGCGGGCGCGTCGTTCACGCCGTCCCCGACCATCGCCACCTTGCGTCCCTGGGCCTGGAGTTCCCTCACCCTGGTCGCCTTGTCCTCGGGCAAGACCTCGGCGATCACCGTGTCCATGCCGAGCCGGCGGGCCACGGCCTCGGCGGTGCGGCGGTTGTCGCCGGTGAGCATCGCGGTCCGGATGCCCATCCGGTGCAGCGCCTGCACCGCTCTGCGGGCGGACTCGCGGACCACGTCGGCCACCGCGACCACCCCTGCGGGCTGGCCGTCCACCGCCACGTACACGGCGGTCTTGCCCTCCGCGGCCAGCCGGGACGCCCGCTCTTCCAGCCCGCCCACCTTCACGCCTTCCCGGTCCATGAGCCTCCGGTTGCCGATGAGCACCCTGCGCCCCTCGACCCGGGCCGCCACCCCGTGCCCGGGGACGGAGTCGAACCCCTCCGGCTGGTCCAGGGCCAGGCCCTTCTCGCGGGCCGCCCGCACGATGGCCTCGGCCAGGGGGTGCTGCGAGGGCCGGTCGGCGGAGGCGGCGAGGGCGAGCAGCCCTTCGGGGGTGAAGGGGGCGGCGGGCTCGAGGTCGGTCACCGCGGGCTTGCCCTCGGTGAGGGTGCCGGTCTTGTCGAAGACCACGGTGTCCACGCCCGCCGTGGCCTCCAGCGCGGCGGCGCTCTTGAAGAGCACGCCCTCGCGGGCGGCCTTCCCCACCCCCACCGTGATCGCGGTCGGCGTCGCCAGGGCCAGCGCGTCGGGGCAGGCGATCACGACGGTCGAGACCGCCGCGGTGAGGGCGAAGGCCAGCCCCTGCGCCCCCAGGAAGTACCAGAAGAGGAAGGTCAGCACGCCCGAGCCCAGCGCGACGAGCACCAGGTACTTCCCGGCCAGGTCGGCCAGGCGCTGCGCCGGGGCCTTGGAGGCCTGCGCGTTCTGCACCATCTGCACGATGCGGGCGAGCGCCGTGTCGGCCCCCACCGCCGTGGCCTCGAAGGTGAAGGCCCCGGTCTGGTTGACGGTCCCCCCGACCACCTTCGCGCCCGGGGCCTTGGCGGCGGGGATCGGCTCGCCGGTGACCATGCTCTCGTCCACGTAGCTCTGCCCCGAGATCACCACCCCGTCCACCGGCACCCGGTCGCCGGGCCTGACCACGACCTCGTCGCCCACCGCCACCTGCTCGAGCGCCACCTCCACCTCCTGCCCGCCCCGCCGGACCCGGGCCGTCGCGGGGGCCAGCCTCAAGAGGGCCTCCACCGCCCGCCCGGTGGCGTAGCGCGAGCGCATCTCCATCCAGTGCCCCGCCAGGCTGAAGGTGGCGAGCATCGCGGCCGCCTCGTAGAACACCTCGCCCTCGAAGAGGAAGGTGGCCCCCAGCGAGTAGGCGTAGGACACCAGGATGCCCGTGGCGATGAGGGTCATCATGTTGGCCTCGCCGCGCCGCAGGGCCCGCCAGGCCGCGCTGATGAAGGGCCAGCCGCCCCACCACACCACCGGGGTCGCCAGCAGGAAGCCCCACAGCCCCATCGAGAGGCCGAAGGGCGGCACGCCGGGGAGGCCCAGCGCCCCGCCGACGGGCGAGAAGCCCACGACGGGCAGGGTCAGCAGCAGCGACGCCAGGAAGCGGCGCAGCAGGTCCTGGACCATCGCCGCCCCGTGGCCGGCGTGCCCGTCGTGACCGGCGTGCCCTGCCGCCCGGTGCGCGGCGTGGCTCGGCGCGGCTGGCGCCTGAGCACCGCCAGGGCGGCCGGGATGCCCCGTCACCGCACGGCCTGCTGGGGCGGCCTTGTCGGCCTCACCCACCGCCGGGTGGCCGGGCTGGCAGCCGGACCCCTCACACGCCCTCCCCTCGACGGCGTAGCCGTCCCGCTCGAGCCTGCGCCGCAAGGCCTCGGCGCTGGTGCGCCCGGGGTCGTAGCGCAGGTGGGCCACGCAGCGCGTGCGGTCGAGGTGCGCCGCGCCGACCCCCGGCAGCCTGGCGAGGTACTCCTCCAGGCCCGCCTGCTCGCTGGCGTCGTAGCAATCCCTGAGGGCGACCTCGAGGACCGGCCCCGGCCCGTCGGGAGCGGGGTGGGCATCGTGCGTCTCCATGAGCGTTCCTCCTAGGGCCGTGTTAAGGCACTTAAAGCCGGCAGATCCCGCGCGAACAGCCCCAGGCCGGAGAGGAGTGGCTCCTCGCGAAGCGGCCCCGAAGGCCGTGCCCGACACCCACGCCTACGCCGGTGCCGCTGAGGGCCGGGGCGTCCCCCTGACGCCCCCGTCCCCGCGCAGCGGGGGCCGGAAGCCGCGCAGGCGCAGGGCGTTGGAGAGGACGAAGACCGAGGAGAGGCCCATGGCCGCGCCCGCCAGCACCGGCGAGAGCAGCCAGCCGCCCAGGGGGTAGAGCACGCCCGCGGCCACCGGGATCAGCACGACGTTGTAGGCGAAGGCCCAGAAGAGGTTGAGCCGGATGTTCTTGAGGGTGGCCCTCGAGAGGGCGACGGCGTTGGGCACCCCGCGCAGGTCGCCCGACATCAGGATCACGTCGGCGGTCTCGATGGCGACGTCGGTGCCGGTGCCGATGGCGAGGCCCACGTCGGCCTGGGCCAACGCCGGGGCGTCGTTGATGCCGTCGCCCACGAAGGCGACGCGGTAGCCCTTGCCCTGCAGCTCCTTCACCGCGCCGGCCTTGCCCTCGGGCAGCACCTCGGCCAGCACCTCGTCGATGCCGAGCTGCCGGGCGATGGAGCGGGCGGTGCGCCGGTGGTCGCCGGTGATCATCGCCACCTTGAAGCCCTGGCGGTGCAGAAGGGCGATGGCCTCGGGGGTCCCCTCCTTGACGGGGTCGGAGACCGCGACGACGGCGGCGAGCTTGCCGTTGACGGCGGCGTAGAGGGGGGTCTTGCCCTCGTCGGCCAGCCGGGCGGCCTCGGCGCCCAGGGCCGACACGTCGAGCCCCAGCCGCGCCATGTAGCGGTCGGCGCCCACGTCCACGCGGTAGATGCCCACCTGCCCGCTCACCCCGAGGCCGGGGAGGGCCTCGAAGCCCTGGGGCTCGAGCAGCTCCAGCCCCCGCGCCTGCGCCTCCTTCACGACGGCCCGGGCGATGGGGTGCTCGGACTTCTGCTCCAGGGAGGCCACCAGGCGCAGCACCTCGGCCTCGTCGAAGCCCGCGCGCACCCGCAGGTCGGTGAGCTCGGGCTTGCCCTTGGTGAGGGTGCCGGTCTTGTCGAGGGCGATCACCCGGGCCTCCTGCAGGGTCTGCAAGGCCTCGCCCTTGCGGAAGAGCACGCCCATCTCGGCGGCCTTGCCGGTGCCCACCATGACGCTGGTGGGGGTCGCCAGGCCCATCGCGCAGGGGCAGGCGATGATCAGCACCGCCACCGTGTTGACCAGCGCGAAGGTCAGGGCGCTCTCCCCGCCGAAGAGCAGCCACACCCCCGCGGTGAGCGCGGCGATGCCCAGCACGACGGGGGTGAACACCGCCACCACCCGGTCGGCGAGGTTCTGGATGGCGGGCTTGGAGCCCTGGGCCGTCTCGACGAGCTTGATGATCTGCGCCAGCACGGTGTCGGCGCCCACGGCGGTGGCCCGGAAGGTGAAGGCGCCGGTCTGGTTCACGGTCCCCCCGACCACCTTCGCGCCCGGGGCCTTGGCGGCGGGGATCGGCTCGCCGGTGACCATGCTCTCGTCCACGTAGCTCTGCCCCGAGATCACCACCCCGTCCACCGGGACCTTCTCCCCGGGGCGCACCGCGACCACGTCGCCGGGCAGGACCTCGTCGGCGGGGATCTCGCGCTCGAGCGCCCCCTCCACCACCCGCGCGGTCTTGGCCTGCAGCGACAGCAGCCGCTTCATGGCCTCGGAGGTGCGGCCCTTGGCGAGGGCCTCGAGGTACTTGCCCAAAAGGATCAGCGTGATCACCACCCCCGCCGCCTCGAAGTAGACGTGGCGGGCCTGAGGCGGGAAGATGCCGGGCAGCAGCACCACGGCCAGGCTGTAGAAGTAGGCCGCGCTGGTGCCGATCATCACCAGGCTGTTCATGTCGGGCGATCCCGAGCGCAGGCTCTTCCAGCCGTGGCGGTAGAAGCGCAGGCCGGGGCCGAACTGCACGGGGGTCGCCAGGGCCAGCATCACCCAGTTCAGCGCGGCCATGACGCCGTGCCCGAAGGTGTTCATCAGCCATTCCTCGACGGGCGGGAACAGCATGGGCAGCATGGCGACGAGCAGCAGCGGGAGGGCGAAGGCGGCCGCCACCCCCACCGCCCGGCGCAGGCCGGCGACCTCCTTGGCGCGGGCTTCGCGCTCGAGGCCGGCGCGGTCCTGGCCGGCGCTCGCCTCGAGCACGCCGTACCCGGCGTCGCGGACGGCCCGCTTGAACTGGGCCATGCCCGTGCTGGCCGGGAGGTAGCGCACCGTGGCCCGCTCGGTGGCGAGGTTGACCATCGCCTCGAGCACCCCGTCGAGCCTCTTCAGGGCGCGCTCGACCCGGTTCACGCAGGCCGCACAGGTCATGCCCGTGACGCCGAACCCGGCCTCGGCCACCACCGGGGTGTAGCCCACCTCCTCGATCTTCTCGAGCAGGGCCTGGGGTGTGGTCGCGGCGGGGTCGTAGGCGACGCGGGCGCTCTCGGTCGCCAGGTTGACCGAGGCCGCCTCGACCCCCTCGACCTTCTTGAGCCCGCGCTCGACCCGGTTCACGCAGGCCGCGCAGGTCATGCCCTGGACGCCGATCTGCAGTTCTTTGGTCACATTACCTCCGGGGCACCCCTCCTGGGGAGGGTATGGCTGAGAAAGGATGGCCCGACGGCTTCATCGGGCCAGGCGGTGCTAACGGTACTTCAGCACTTCCATCAGCTCGTCCACCAGCGCGTCGGTGTCGCCGCGCTGGGCCGCGCTGGCGACGTGGTGCTCGAGGTGGCTCTTGAGCACCGCCTCGCCCACCTTGTCCAAGGCGCCCTGCACGGCCTTGATCTGCTTGAGCACGTCCACGCAGTAGGGCTCGCCCTCGAGCATCTTGAGGATGCCCTCGACGTGCCCCTTGACCGACAGCAGCCGCCGCCGGGCGTCCTCGCGCACCTTGGGCTCGAGGTGCAGGGGGTGTTCATGGGTCAGGCTCATCGCCCCTCCTGGGCCCGCGGACCGGCTAGCGGGCGACTTGGGCACGGTAGCCCTCTTCCTGCACGGCTTCGATGAGGTTCTCCACCGGGGCCTCACCCTTGACGACGGCGCGGCCCTCGGCCAGGAACACCTCGACCGCCTCCACGCCGGGGACGCTCCTGAGTGCCTTCTCCACGGACATCTTGCAGTGCCCGCAGCTCATCCCTTCGACCTTGAGTTCGGTGGTCACGGCTCTCCTCCTATTCCACCCCACGGGGGGTGGGGTATGCGCTTAAGGTACCAACCTCAGGGCCAACCTGTCAACCGACCCCAGGGGGGTAGGGGTCTATTCCCGGCCGGCTCCGCGGCCGGGAATAGACCCCTACCCCCCTGGGGTCGGTTGACAGGTTGGCCCTGAGG
>NZ_QXDL01000144.1:0-10299 GCF_003574345.1 Calidithermus terrae | reverse complement strand
GCCGGGGAGGGGCTTACCACGCGCCGAGCCACGAGCCGTGGGCCTTTCGCTGACGGTTTCCCACTCTACGGCAGGCTCACCGTCTTGCTCTGCACCGGCGTGCACAGGATGGGGCCGCAGACGCGGGCGCTCACTTCGACGGCGTAGGGCTCCTCCTTGGCGTTGATCAGGTCGTGGATGGCGGTGTCGATGGCCTTGTAGAGGCCGCTGGTGGTCTTGTCGATGCCGATGGCGGGGAGGGGGACGCCCAGGTAGTTGCCCAGGGCGGCGGGGGCCAGCGAGAGCACGACCTTGAAGGCGTTCTCGAGGATGCGCCCGGCCTGGCGGAAGAAGTTGCGGTCGGGGACGTAGACCGGGAAGGTGGCGGTGGCGGGGCTGCCGGAGGAGAGCGGGCTGTCGCCGGTGATGACCCGGGTGCGGTTCTCGTAGCGCGGCTGGAGGATGGTGCCCACCGGGGTGCGGTAGAAGAGGGTGACGGTGTACTCGGCGCGGGTGCCGTCGCGGGCGGCGGTGGGGTAGACCACCAGGGTGCAGACGTTGGCGCCGTACTCGAGCACCGGCCCGGGGCGGTTGGACTCGCCCACGCAGGCTAAGTTGGTGCGGGGGGCGGCGGCGTAGGCGGTGAGGTACTCGGGGTCGGCGCTCGTGCGCGGGGCGCAGCCCAGCAGCAGCCCGCCCAGCAGGGCCGGGGTCAGCAGTCGCTTCACGGGGCCATTATGCCTGTTCGCCCCTGAGCTTTGGGTTTGAGCCGTGGAGCGGGTGCAAATCCTGACCTTCGCACTTGACATTCTGAAGCGTTGTCCCTACACTCTGCCCAGCTACGCGTTAGCGTGGCCCAACCGACAACGCACTCGTTCTCTTATCCAGAGCAGCGGAGGGAATCGGCCCGATGAAGCTGCGGCAACCCGTAGGGGCGTTCAGCCGGCAAACTGAACCGTCTCTACGTAGGTGCCAATTCCGACCCGGTGGTGGGTGGCCGGGGGAGATGAGAGAAGGGGAGATCCACCGGCTTGCCCAGCCCCCCTTCCACGCTCCGAGAACGAGGGAAGGGGGTTTTCCCCTTCCCGCGCGGCCTTCGGTTCGGTAAAGGAGGCGGAAAGTGGAAGAGTTGAAGCTCGAGCACGACTACTGCTGCCCCGGCTGCGACACCCGGCCGCAGGGCGCGGACTTGGGGCGCCGCACCGTGATCGGCGGCATCGCGGCCCTGGCGGCCAGCAGCCTGGGGATCGCCCAGGCCAAGAAGGTCAAGATCGGCACCTGCGGCCAGTTCCTCTGCCTGGTGCCCTACGAGGTCGCCAAGCGCCGGGGCTACTTCCGGGAGCTGGGCCTCGACGTGGAGATCATCTGGGCCAAGGGCGGCACCCAGGCCTTGCAGTTCATGATCGGCGGGGCGGTGGACTACTCGGCCACCAGCCTCGACGCGGTGCTGCAGGCCCGCCAGCGCGGGGCCAAGGTGGTGCAGGTGGCCTCCTCGGGCCGGCTGCCGCTGTTCGCGCTCGCCACCGCGCCCAAGACCGCCGGGGCCATCCAGGCCGTCAAGGACCTGGCCGGGCGCACGGTGGCGGTCTCGGGGCTGGGCAACGCCGACCACCTGATGCTGCAGTACCTGCTCAAGCGGGCGGGCGTGGACCCCAAGGGCGTGCAGTACGCCACCATCGGCACCAACCTCTTCGAGGCCCTCAAGCAGGGGCAGGTCGAGGCGGGCATGGTGCAGGAGCCCGCGCTCAGCCTGCTCAAGGAGGCCGGCGGGCGCGAGCTCGTCAACCTCATGGACTTCAACCAGGCCAAGGCCTTCATGGGCGGCCCCTACGCCTTCATGGGCCTCAACATCCGCTCCGAGGAGCGCGAGGAGCGTGCCGGGGAGATCCGGCGCATCGCCAAGGCCGTCGAGAAGGGCATCCAGTTCGTGCAGACCGCGAGGGCCAACGTGATCGTGGACTCGCTGCCCAAGGAGCTCATCGTCGGCGGGGACCGCAAGCAGCTCGAGGCCATCATCGACCGCTACCGCCGCTCGCTCTACCAGTCCAGCCTCAAGCTCGACCGCGACGCCGCCGAGCGCACCGTGGACATCCAGCAGGCCGCCGGGGTGCTGCCCGCGGGGTTCAAGGTGGACGAGGCGCTGGACTTCGGGATCTTGGGATAGCCATGCTGAACATTGAACACCTGAGCCTGGGCTACGGCCCCACGCCCGTGCTGCACGACCTGAGCCTGCGCCTGCGCCCCGGCGAGTTCGCCAGCCTGGTGGGGCCCTCGGGCTCGGGCAAGAGCAGCCTGCTGCGGGCCATCACCGGGCTGCTGCAGCCCCAGAGCGGCAGGCTCGAGCTGGGCTGGAAGCCCGAGGAGGTGGGCTTCTTGTTCCAGGACGACGCCCTGCTCCCCTGGCGCACCGCGCGGCAGAACGTGGCGCTGGGCCTGAAGATCCGCGGGGTCGAGGCCAAGGAGGCCGAGCGCCAGGCCGAGGGCTGGCTCGAGCGGCTGGGCCTGAGCGGGCTGGGCGCGCGCTACCCCCACCAGCTCTCGGGCGGGCAGCGCAAGCGGGTGGCCCTGGCCCAGGTGCTCGCCCTGCACCCCCGCCTGCTCTTGATGGACGAGCCCTTCGCCTCGCTCGACGCCATCCTGCGGGCCCAGATCACCGAGGACCTGCTGGAGTGGGTGGAGCGCGAGGGCATCAGCGTGCTGCTGGTGACGCACGACCTCGAGGAGGCCCTAGCCCTCTCCGACCGGGTTTACATCCTCTCGGGCGGCCCCAAGGCCCGCATCCTGCGCGAGTTCGCCGTGCCCTTCGAGCGGCCCCGCGACCCGCTGGCCGTGCGGGCCGACCCCCGCTTCGGGCCGCTGCTGCGCGAGCTGTGGCAGACCCTGGAGGCGGCGGTATGGTCGTGAGCAAGGAAGCCCAGCCGCCTAACCCCACCCCCTCGCGCAAGCGCTCCTGGCTGCGCCCGCTGGCCCTGCTGGTGGTGCTGCTGGGCTGGGAGGGCCTGGCCGCGCTGGGCCTGCTCAACCCGCTCTACGCCTCCTCGCCCAGCCAGATCGGGCGGGCGCTGGTCGAGCTCTTCGCCACCGGGCAGATCTGGCCGCACCTCGAGGCCACCTTCGGCGCGGCGCTGTGGGGCCTGGGGCTGGGCGTGCTGATCGGGGGCAGCCTGGGCCTGCTGGCCGCGCTCGTCCCCTGGGTGGGGGAGATCCTCGAGCCCTTCATGCTGCTTCTCAACGCCATCCCCCGCATCATCCTGGCGCCTTTGCTGGTGATCTGGTTCGGCATCGGGATCGCCTCCAAGGTGGCGCTGAGCCTGCTGTTGGTGGCGGTGCTGATCTTCTTCGCCGTCTACACCGGCATCCGCGAGGTGGACCCCCGGCTCGTCGAGCGCATCCGCACGCTGGGCGGGGGCCGGCGGGTGCTCTTGCGCGAGGTGTACTTGCCCTCGGTGACGAGCTGGGTGCTCTCGCAGCTCAAGGTGGCGGTGGGCTTCGCCTTCACCGGCGCGGTGGTGGGCGAGTTCGTGGCGAGCTCGAGGGGCCTGGGCTACTTGCTCAACTTCGCCCAGCAGAACTTCAACGCCTCGCTCTCGCTGGCCCTGATCAGCCTGATCGTGGCCTTCGTGCTCTTCCTGTTCGCCGCCTTCGGGGCGCTCGAGCGGCGCCTGCTGGCGTGGCGCTCGAGCCGCGGCTGAGGGCCCGGCGACGGACAGGGGGCAGGCCGCGGCCTGCCCCCGTCTTTCGGGGCTTACTCCGCCCGGATCACCAGCACCGGGACCGTGCTGCGGTGCAGCACGCCCGAGGTCACCGAGCCCAGCAGCAGCCGGTCGAGGCCGCCGCGCCCGTGCGAGCCCATCACGATGAGGTCGTGGCCCTTGGCCGCCTCGAGGATCTGCTGCACCGGGCGGCCCTCCTCGAGCCGGCTCTGGGCTTCGACCCCCTCCTCGCGGGCGATCTGGGCGGCACGCTCGAGGGCCTTCTCCCCGGCGGCCTTGGCCTCGCGCGACCAGTCTTCGTAGTAGGGGATGGTCTGGGTGCCCACGAAGGGCATGAAGGCGATGGGCTCGTTGACGTAGAGCAGGCTCACCGTGGCCCCCAGGCGCTTGGCGAGCCGGCAGCCCTCCCGGACGGCTTTTTCGCTGGGTTCGCTGCTGTCGGTGGGAATCAGGATGCGCTGGTACATGGTTTTAGTATGCCTTATACCCGATCCGGCTGGCCCGTCACCGAACGGCGCCGGACTGGCAGGGCCGGAGTTATCCGCGCGGCGGAGTTAGAAGCGTGCAGGACGGCACAGAGTTCGCTTGAGAATGGTAGCATTTGATTGTACAATGGCGAAGATGCTGGCGATGAAGCGCAAAATCTTCTGGCTCGAGCCCGCCCACCCCGCCCTGGTGGAAGACCTCCAGCGCTGGGTGGCGGCCAGGATCGGGACCAGACCCGAGCATTCGGCGGTCATCCGGGCGGTCTTAGACTGCATCGCCGAGTGGGCCAACCCCAAACATCCCGACTACGGTTGGTTCGTCGAGACAGCCAGTGCACAACACACCTTGCGGGGCCAGGAACGGCAGCCCCGCAATTATTACGTCTGGCCGCGCAACTTCATCCAACTGCGCCAGGTGACCGCCCAGCTCGCCGAGCTGGGTGTTCTCGTGGACGAGTCCATGCTGGTGAGGCTGGCCCTCGAGCGCATCGCCACCCGGTTCACGAGCGGCGATCGCCTGTTCATCTCGAGCTTCAGCAAAAAAGTCGGGCACAACATCGCCCCCAAGGGACGCGCCAGCACCGCCGCCCTTGGGGGTGCCCAATTGCCCATGGCCAGCGACTAAACCCGCTTCGGTTTGGAGGGGGGAGGCCGCTCGAGCCTCCCCTCCTTTCACGCCCCGCCCCTCCTGCGCCACAATGGGGCATGATCGACGTAAAGCAGGCCGTGCAGATCGCCAACGAGTACATCCAGAGCCTCTTTACCGAGCGCCAGATCCCCGAGCTGCGGCTCGAGGAGGTCGAGATGAGCCAGGACGGGGCCTACTGGGAGGTGACCCTGAGCTTCGTCGTGCGCGAGCCCACCGCCTACTTGAGCCTGGGCGACGCCGCCCGGACCCGCGAATACAAGGTCTTCCGCATCAACGCCGAGACCGGGCAGGTGCAGAGCATGAAGATACGGAAGGTGTGAAGGACCCTGGAGCAGTGGTTGCGTTCGGGCGCAAACCCCCCCGCTGCCGGGGAGTTCCCTAAGACCCTGTCCCTGAGTAGTGCCGCAGCCCGAACAGCCAGAACCGGTAAGCCACGAACAGCAGCACCAGCGCCACCGCGGGCCCCGCCCACGCCAGCCAGCCCACGTCGCGCCCCAGCAGGTAGCTCGCGGGGTAGAAGGAGGCGAAGCCGTAGGGGATCAGCCAGGTGAGGGCGGCCTGGATGCCCTTGTGGTACATGGAGAGGGGGTACTTGGCGAACTCGTGCATCTCGTGGACGGCGCGGGTCACGGGCACGCTCTCCACGATCCAGAAGGCGGTGGTGGCGGTGAGCAGGTTGAGCGCGACGAAGATGGCCCCGCCCGAGAGCACGGCCAGCACGGCGTAGAGCACGTACAGGGGGAGCAGCGGGATGCCCAGGCTGGCCCAGGCGCTCGCCACCAGCAGCGTGCCGGTCACGAGGTTGCCGATGCCGTCGTGGTTGAAGCGGTCGGCGAGGAGGTGGAAGAGGGGGTCGATGGGGCGCACCAGGAAGCGGTCGAAGCCGCCGCTGCGGATGTACTGGCGGCCGATGGTCCAGAGGTTGTCGGCGAACATGTGCTCGATGGAGCGGCTGGCGGTGAGCAGGCCGTACACCAGCAGCAGCTCGTCGAAGCTCCAGCCGTTGAGGCTGGGCACCTGGCGCATCACCACCCAGAGGGTGGCGATCCCGGCGGCCTGCACGAAGACCGTGCTGCTGGCGCCGATGAAGAAGTTCAGGCGGTACTCCAGCAGCACCTTGAAGCGCTGGAGCAGGAACAGCCCGTAGAGCGAGGCGTAGCGGGCCATGCCTAACCCCCCTGCACGGTGACGGCCCGCACCGCGCGGCTGAAGACCCACCTCGAGGCCACCGCCAGCCCCACGATCCAGGCGACCTGGCCCAGGAAGACCTGCGGGGCCTGCGCGACCGGGGTGATGCCGGCCAGGAAGGAGACCGGGGTGTAGACGATCTGGTGGAAGGGCAGGATCTGGGCGAACAGGCGCAGCCCCTCGGGCATCATGTCGAGGGGGACGAGGGCGCCGCTGAAGAAGAGCTGGATGGCGAAGAGGGTCACGCCAAGGCCCCAGACCTCGGTGGTGTAGAAGGCCAGGCAACCCAGCATCCACTCGAAGAAGAACATCACGCTCGCGCCCAGCAAGAACGACACCGCGAAGCACGCGTAGGCCAGGGGGTCGGCGGGGGGCTGCAGGCCGTAGAGCAGGGCCAGCAGCAGCAGGGGGGTGCGGGAGAGGAGCCCGGTGAGCCAGTTGCCCGCGCTGAAGGCGTAGAGCATGCCCTGGAAGTCAAGGGGGCGCAGCAGCTCGAGCGCGATGCGGCCCTCGCGCAACTGGTAGCCGAAGGTCCAGAGGATGCCGCTCTCGCCCACCCCGGCGATCACCTGCGCCAGCAGGACGTAGTTGAGGGTCTGCTGGAAGCCCAGCCCCGCGATCAGGTCGGCCTGGGCGTAGATGGCCTTCCAGAAGAACACGAAGATGGTCATGGCGACGGCCGAGGTGAAGAGGTTCATCCAGAACCAGACGTTGTAGGCCAAAAACTCCTTCGCGGCCATGCCGCTGAAGCCGGCGTAGCGGGAGAGCAGGCGGCGCAGGGTCATGCCGGCCTCGCTTCGCTCAGGGCCCCGCCGTAGATCTGCTTGACGATGCTGGTGAGGTCGGGCTCGCAGAGGGAGAAGTCGAGGACCTCGAGCTGGCTCATCACCGCCGCCGCGACCTGCGAGGCGCTGGCGCGGGTGCGGTCGAAGCGCAGCTCGAGCCGCCGCTCCTCCTGCCCCACCACCTCCGCGCCGGGGGGGAGGGTGAGGGGGTGCTCGAGGGGGCGGGCCGTCTCGAAGGTGATGCCCCGGTACTGCCCGAAGCGCTCGCGGATGGTGGCGAGCGGCCCGTCGTAGATCACCCGCCCGGCGTCGATGATGATGACCCGGCCGCACAGCTCCTCGATGTCGCCGAGGTCGTGGGTGGTGAGCACCACCGTGGTGCCCTTGGCGCGGTTCTGCTCCTTGATGAAGGCCCGGATCTTCTCCTTCACCACCACGTCGAGGCCGATGGTGGGCTCGTCGAGGTAGACCACGCGGGGCTCGTGGATGAGGGTGGCGGCCAGCTCGGCGCGCATCTTCTGGCCCAGCGACATCTGGCGCACCGGCTTGGCGAGGAGTTCGCCCAACTCGAGGGTGTAGGAGAACTGCTCGAGCAGCTCCTTGTAGCGCTTAGGCCCCACGTCGTAGATGCGGGCGATGAGGTTGAGCGACTCCACGAGGGCTAAGTCCCACCAAAGCTGGGTGCGCTGCCCGAAGACCACCCCGATCTGGCGGGCGTTGGCGACACGCTCCTTGTGGGGGTCGCGGCCCAGCACCCGCACCAGGCCGGCGGTGGGCGCCAGGATGCCGGTGAGCATCTTGATGGTGGTGCTCTTGCCCGCGCCGTTGACCCCGATGTAACCCACGATCTCGCCGGGGGGCACGCTGAAGCTGATGTCGTCCACCGCCACCTTCTCGGCGTAGCGGGGGCGGAAGAGCGCCTTGACGGCCCCGCCCAGGCCGGGGTCGCGCCGGGGGATGTGGAAGACCTTGCGGAGGCGGGAAACTTCGATGGCGGGCTGGTTGTGGCTCACGGATCGTGCCTCACGAAGAAAACGGCGGCCCGAAGGCCGCCCGGTAGCTGCGGGGTTCGGGGATAAGGGGGGATTACAAGGACTCGACCATGGGACCAGCCAAAGCCAAGTGTAGCCCCCGCCCGCCCCGGCCGCAAGCTTCAGGGCACCGCGACCGCCAGCGCCTTGGGGTGGACGCGCACCTCGTAGGTGCTCTGGGCCTGCACCAGCTCGCCGTCGGCGTGGGCGGGGGTGGCGCGGTCGAAGCGCACGGTGAAGGCCCTGCCGCTGAACTCGCGCACCCGGGGGTGGCCCAGGTGCTTGCCGGCCAGCAGGCGGGGCAGGATGCCCAGCACGCCCAGCCTCGAGAACTCCCCCGCCACCACCACGCTCAAGAGGCCGTCGTCGGGGGCGGCGCCGGGCGAGATGGGGATGCCCCCGCCGTAGGTGCGGGCGTTCATCAGCGCCGAGAGCAGGGCGCGGCCCTGGAAGAGCACCTTGCCCTCGGCCTCGAGCACCAGTTCCGGCAGGTTCAGCTCGCGCAGCACGCCGAAGATCGAGTAGAGGTAGCGCGGCATCCCGCGCAGGAAGGTGGGGGCGCTGAGGGCCTTGTGGGCCACCTGCGCGTCGAAGCCGATGCCCACGCTGGCCCCGAAGGCCTCGCCGTTGACCTCGCCTAAGTCGAAGGGGCGGGCCTTGTCGCCCAGGGCCACCCGCAGGCTCTCGGCCAGGCCCAGCCCGCGCAGCCCGGCCATGCGGGCGAAGTCGTTGCCGCTGCCGATGGGCACCACCCCCAGGCTCTTGCCGCCGTGGGCGATGCCCCGGATCACCTCGTGCACGGTGCCGTCGCCGCCCACCGCCACCACCCGGCCCCCCGCCGGGGCCTGGCGGGCCAGCTCGACGGCGTCGCCGGGGGCGCGGGTGTGGAGGAAGACGAGGGGGCGCTCGCCCGCGGCCTGGCGGAGGGCGGCCTCGATCTGCGCCGCCATGCGGCCTACCCGCCCCCGGCCGGCGGCCGGGTTGAGGATGACGGTGATGGGGAGGGCGTGGCTCATGAAACTGTGGCCGCATTGTATCGCCCGGCGGGCGGTGCGCAAGGGCTTTTGGGCCGCCCGGGACAGAGGGCTCTAACGAGGGCCGGGAGGGCCGGTGCTACACTGTTTTCATGATCCGCCCGGTTGCCCGAGAAGACATGCCCCAGCTCCTCGAGCTGCTGCGCTGGATGGACGAGGACCCCTCCCGGCGCGTGCTGGCCCCCGAGGCCCGGCAGGTCGAAGGGCTCTCCTGGGAGATCCTGGGGATGCCCGGCGACGGGGACACCGCCTGGGTGCTCGACGGGGGCGGCAAGGTGCGGGGCTACCTGGCCCTGCACCCCCTCGACGACGAGCTGGCCCTGGAAGGCCCCCTTCTCCTGGAGCCCGACGACCGCCTGCTCAAGGCCGCCATCGCCGAGGCCCGCGAGCGCGGCTACCGCACGCTGCTGGCCTTCCCCGACGAGTCCAACAAGCCCCTGCGGGCCATGCTCGAGGCCGCCGGCTTCGCCCCGCAGCACACCACCTACTTCTACACCATCGGCCGCACCGACCTCGCCTACCCGCCCCCCAAGGGCGTGAGGATCGTGCTGGCCGAGCCCGTTGACCCCGACCACTACCGCGAGGTCTACAAGAACTGCGAGGACGGCTGGAACCAGCGCTTGGCCTGGGAAGACGACGAGCTCGAGGCCTACTTCGCCGACCCCGACGTGAGCCTGTTCATGGCCTACGAGGGCGACAAGCCCGTGGGCATGGCCGAGCTCGAGATGGACGAGGAGGAGGCCGAGATCGCCTACATCGGCACCGTCCCCGACGCCCGCGGCAAGGGCATCGGCCGCGCCCTGCTGGGCCACGCCGCCCGTGAGGCCTTCAAGCACGGCGCCAAGCTGCTGCGCGTGCGGGCCCACGACCACGAAAAAGCCGCCCAGGAGCTCTACCGCAGCTTAGGCTTCGCGCTCGAGGAAGTGGTGGTGACGTACGCGCTGGATTTGGAGTGAAGGGGTCGAGGGTCGTCGGACGCTGAACGCGGGTCGTGCGTCGTACGTCCTACGTCGTACGCCAAACGCCAAACGCCAGACGCAAGACGCCGGTCGTGCGTCCTACGTCGTACGTCGTACGCAAAACGCCTGGTTCCCCCCTTAGCAAGGGGGGCTAGGGGGGATAAACCCTCCCCGCCGGCGGGGAAGGCCGGGGTGGGGTGAACCACGGGCCGCAAGCTGACGGCTGATGGCTGATGGCTCTTAGCCCACCCGCTCTGCCACGAAGCGCCTCGAGGGGTTGACGTACTCCTCTTGCGCGGCGACGAGTTGGATCTCCCGGGTGCCGCGTTCATGGGTGAGCTCGAGGAGGTTGTACAGAGCCGAGACGCTGTTTTCCAGGCTAACGGCCACGTCCCGGGTCTTGAGGTAGTTGCCGAGGAACAGCGCGGCGATGGCGTCGCCGGTGCCGTTGCGGGGGGGGTCGAGGGGGATCAGGG
>NZ_QXDL01000143.1:0-10322 GCF_003574345.1 Calidithermus terrae | reverse complement strand
GGGCGGCGGGGTTGGGCTGGGCAGCGGGCGCCTCGCCCTGCTTGTTCTCGGCGGGCTGGAGTTTCTTGCCCCAGTTCTGCGCGATGAGCAGCAGGGTCTCGAAGTCGTACTGGCCCTGGCTGGGGTCGCGGGGGAAGGCGTCGGCCTGGGTAAAGCGCTTGCCGTCTTTATCGTAAAAGGCTGTCTTGATGTTGCCGGCCATCTGCTGCAGCGGGCGCAGGGGCTTGGCCGGGGTCAGGCTCAGGCGCAGGGCCTCGGTGTCCTTGCGGGGGGCGATCCAGGCGGCGTCCACGTCGAGGACGCCCTTCTCGGCGTTGTAGCGCGCCACGTAGAGCAGCCCGTCGGCGGCCTTGAGGGTGTCGAGGGCGGCCTTGAGGTCCTTGAAGACGAACTGGGCCTGGAAGGCCCGCGACTCCCGGCCCTCCAGCCGCACCGTCATCAGGAAGGGCTCGGCGGTCTCGGACTGGGGCAGGGCCAGGTTCACCTTGGGCGGCGGGGGGTCGGTGACGGTGAGGGTGAACTTCTGGAAGTTGCGCGAGAGCGAGGCGTCCTCGAGGAAGGCCGTGAACTCGAAGCTGCCCTTCTCCTGCGGGGTGCCGGTGAAGGCGCCGTTGTTGAAGGTCAGGCCGCGGGGGAGGTTGCCCTCGAGCTTGAAGGTGTGGGGCCGCAAGCCCCCTTCGCTGCGCAATTGGGCCGAATAGGCCTCGCCGACGTAGGCCGGGGGAAGGCTGGTGGTGACGACCCGCAAGGCCCCCTGAGGCCCGCTGGGGTTCTTCTCGTCCCCCCCGCACGCGGCCAGGGTCAGCGCCAGCGAGGTGAGAACGAGTTTGGCGAGTTTTGGAGCCGACATAGCGGCAGTCTACCGGGGTCTAATGAGAGGGAGGGTATATTTAGCGCTATGAGCATTAAGCCCGACTGGTGGATTCGCGAGAAGGCCAAGCAGGGCATGATCGAGCCCTTCGAGGAGCGCCTGGTGCGCGAGGGGGTCATCAGCTACGGCCTGACCAGCTTCGGCTACGACCTGCGCGCCGCGCGCGAGTGGAAGATCTTCGCCAACGTCTTCCACACCATCGCCGACCCCAAGGGCCTCGACCCCAAGAGCTTCGTGGACTACGAGGGCGACGAGGTGATCATCCCCCCCAATTCCTTCGTGCTCGCCCGCAGCATGGAGTACATCCGCATGCCCGACAACGTCATGGCCATCGCCATCGGCAAGAGCACCTACGCCCGGGTGGGCATCGTCGCCAACATCACCCCCCTCGAGCCCGGTTGGGAGGGCCACGTGACGCTGGAGTTCTCCAACACCACCCCCCTTCCCGCCAAGATGTACGCGGGCGAGGGCGTCGTGCAGCTCGTCTTCTTCGAGGGCGAGCGCCCCGAAGTGACCTACGCCGACCGCAAGGGCAAGTACCAGGGCCAACGGGGCATCACCCTGCCGCGCATCTGACGGGCCGGGCTTGTGGCCTGTGGGGAGCCATCAGCCGTCAGCGATCAGCTTGTGGCTTGTGGCTCGTGGTTTACCCCTCCCCGCGCGCGGGGAGGGTTTGGATAGCCGAGCCCTGTGCTCGGCGCGAAAAGCTACCCCTCCCCGCGGGCGGGGAGGGTTTATCCCCCCTAACCCCCCTTGCTAAGGGGGGAACCAGGCGTCTTGCGTTTGGCGTACGACGTACGACGTACCACGCACGACCCGCGCCCGGCGCCCGGCTACCGCCCACCGACACATCCCACCACCCCCACCTGGTATACACTGGCACAGCGATGCGCTGGCTCGTGTGCCTGGTGGGTCTCCTGGCTATCGCCGGGTGCGGAAACCGCTCCCTGCGGGCCCTCGAGTACCGCTCCGACAAGCCGGTGCGCGAGTTCAGCCGCGCTGAGCAGGTCATTGACCCCGAGAAGTACGACTACTTCGCCGAGATCGAGGTCGTCCGGAAGGGCAAGATGCGCCTCGACCTCTTCGAGGTCGAGGCGCCGGTGGCGGTCAACTCCTTCGTCTTCCTGGCGCTCAACCGCTTCTACGACGGCCTGACGTGGCACCGGGTCATCCCCGACTACGTGGCCCAGGCCGGCGACCCCACCGGCACGGGGGCGGGGGGGCCGGGCTACAGCTTCGGGCTCGAGGTCAGCCCTAAGCTCAGGTACGACCGGGCCGGGATGGTGGGCGTGGCCCGCACCTTCGACCCCAATTCCAACGGCTCGCAGTTCTTCATCACCCTCCAGCCCACGCCCATCCTCAACGGGCAGTACACCATCTTCGCCGAGGTCGTCGAGGGCATCGACGTGCTCGGCAAGCTCGCCCCCACCGAAGGCCCCCAGGCCGTAGACCCCGACAAGCGCGACAGGATCAGGAGCGTGCGCATTCTGGTGCGCAACAAGTGAGCACCCCCACAGGAGGCCCCATGCAGGCACTGGAGTATTTGTCCCCGACCCCCAAGCACAACTTCCGCCAGCCCGAGCAGGTCATTGACCCCGAGAAGTACGACTACTCCGCCGAGATCGAGACCAGCAAGGGCCGCTTCACGGTTGAGCTCTTCGCCAAGGAGGCGCCCAACGCCGTCAACTCCTTCGTCTTCCTGGCGCTCAACCGCTACTTCGAGGGCATCGTGTGGCACCGGGTGATCCCCGGCTTCGTCGCCCAGACCGGCGACCCCACCGGCACCGGCACCGGCGGCCCCGGCTACCAGTTCGGCCTCGAGGTCGCCCCCCACCTCAACTACGACCGCAAGGGCCGCCTGGGCATGGCGCGCACGCAAAACCCCAACTCCAACGGCTCACAGTTCTTCGTCACCTTCGCCCCCATCCCCCACCTCAGCCAGCAGTACAGCATCTTCGGCCAGGTGAGCGAGGGCATGGAGGTCGTGGAGGCCATCGCCCCCACCGAGGGCGTGCCGGGCGCGGCCCGCGGCGACGCGCGGGATAAGATCGTGTCGGTGAAGGTCTTCGCGAAGAGCAAATAGCCCCTAGCCCGCAGCCGATAGCTAGGGGTGAGCGGCGATCGGCTGTCCGCTATCCCCATGATCCCCGAAGGCACCCGCTACCACCTCCCCCCCGAAGCCCGGCTGCGGCGCGAGCTGGCCGGGCGGCTGACCGAGCTGTTCCACGGCTGGGGGTACGAGCTCGTCGAGCTGCCCGCGCTCGAGCTCTACGACACCCGCCACGTGCTCGCCGAGCGCTCCTTCAAGCTCGTGGACAAGACCGGCGACGTGCTGGCCCTGCGGGCCGACTTCACCTCGGCGCTGGCTAACCTCGTCGAGGCCTTCCCGCCCGAGCGCTACCCCGCGCGCTACCAGTACGCCGGGCAGGTCTGGCTGCGCGAGGCCGACGCCGAGCTGGGGCGCGTGCGCGAGTACACCCAGTTCGGCGTCGAGCTCATCGGCGTCTCGAGCCCCCGTGCCGACGCGGAGGTGCTCGAGCTGGCCTGGGAGGCCCTGCAGGCGCTGGGCTTCGAGGAGGCGCGCATCGAGGTGGGGCTGCCCTCGCTGGTGCGCGACCTGCTCGAGAGCACCGGCCTGAGCCGGGCGCGGGTCGAGAGCCTGCGCCAGGCCATCCACCACAAGAACATCCCCGAGCTCGCCGGGCTGCTCGAGGCCTACCGCGTGGGCGGCCCGGCCCCGGCCATCCTGGCCCTCCCCGACCTCTACGGCGGGCGCGAGGTGCTGCAAGAAGCCCGCAAGCTCAGCCTCACCGACAAGGCCAAAGCCGACCTCGACTGGCTCGAGGCCGTGCTGGCCCTCCTCCCCGAGGTGCCGCTCCTCCTCGACTTAGGCCGCGCCCGCCGCCTCGACTACTACACCGGCATCAACTTCCAGGCCTACACCCAGGACTTCGGCCTCCCCCTGCTGGGCGGGGGCCGCTACGACGGCACGCTGCTGCCCCAGGCCTGCGGCTTCACGGTGGGCCTCGAGCGCGTGATGGAGGCGCTGTTCGCCCCGCGCGGCGGGCTGGCCCCCAAGCTCTCGGCCGAGCCCCGCGTGCCCGACGTGCTCGCCCTCGACCGCGACTTAGCCCGCGAGCTCCGCGCCGAGGGGCAGCGGGTCGAGCTGGCCTGGACCGACGACCTCACCCAACTGCGCTTCTACGCCCGCAGCCGGGGCATCCCCCTCATCGCCCTCGAGGGGCGGCTCGAGGAGCCCTGAGCTCCACTCCTAAATTGCAACCTGGAGCTACACCCATGGTAGCGGCAGTTGCTACCCTGGAGGCGATGGCAGGCAAACGCTCCTACGACGACGGCTGCGCGGCGGCCCACGCCCTCGACCTGGTGGGCGAGCGCTGGGCACTGCTGGTGGTGCGCGAGCTGCTGCTGGGCCCCAAACGCTTCAGCGACCTGCAGGCCGGGCTGCCCCACATCAGCCCCAACGTGCTCTCCCAGCGCCTGAAGGACCTCGAGCACGTCGGGGTGGTGCGCCGCCACCGGCTGCCGCCGCCGGCGGCGGTGTGGGTCTACGAGCTCAGCGAGTGGGGCTACGAGCTCGAGCCCGTCCTGCAACAGCTCGGCCGCTGGGGCGCCCGCTCGCCCTGGCGGCCCGCCGAGGCCCCCATCAGCCTCGCCACGCTCGTCACCGCCATGAAGACGATGTTCCACCCCCCGGCCGCCGAGGGCCTGGAGGCGACGTACGAGCTGCGCGTGGGGGAGGAGCGCTTCCGGGTGCGCGTCGCGGGCGGGGCGCTCGAGATCGCGCGCGGCCGGGCCGAGCGCCCCGACGCGGTGCTCGAGGGCGACGTGGCGACGCTGGGGGCGCTGGCCTTCGCCGGGCAGCCCTTCGCCGAGGCCGTGAGCGCCGGGCGGCTGCTCGTGTACGGCGACGCGGAGCTCGCCCGGCGCTTCCTGGGGCTGTTCAAGATGCCCGAGCCGGCGGCGGCCCCTTCGGCAAGACCGGCCTGAAAACGCCCGGGCCCCGGCCGGGTGTGCCTCGAGGACACCCTTCCCTCGCGCGACCCGATAAGATGGGGGCAGAGGTTAAAACATGAAACGTTTCCGCACCCGCGCCGTGCACGCCGGCCAGCGCCCCGACCCGCTGACGGGCGCCCACGCCACGCCCGTCTACAGCACCTCGACCTTCGCCTACGGCTCCTTCGAGCGCGGAGCCCGGCTGTTCGAGGGGGAGGAAGCCGGCTTCATCTACAGCCGCATCGGCAACCCCACCGTGCGGGCCTTCGAGGAGAAGATGGCGAGCCTCGAGGGCGCCGAGGACGCGGTGGCCTTCAGCAGCGGCATGGCGGCGGTGAGCGCTCTGGCCTTCACCCTGCTGCGCCCGGGCGACGAGGTGGTGTACCTGGCCCCGCTCTACGGCGGCACCGAGGGCTTCTTCCTCGAGACCTTGCACAAGTTCGGGGTCGTCGTCACCGACGCGGGGAGCGTGGAGAACCTCGAGGCCACGCTTTCCCCGGCCACCAAGCTCGTCTACCTCGAGACCCCCACCAACCCCACCCTGCGCATCTACGACCTGGCCGAAGTGGCCCGCGTCGCCCGCGCCCACGGCGTGCCGAGCTGCGTGGACAACACCTTCGCCACCCCCTGCCTCACCCGGCCGCTCGAGCTCGGCATTGACCTAGTGCTCCACTCGGCCACGAAGTACCTGGGCGGCCACGGCGACGCGCTGGGCGGGGTGCTGGCCGGGCCCAAGGAGCTGATGGACGCGGTGCGGATGGAGGGCCTGCGCCACCTGGGGGGTTCGCTGGGGGCCTTCGAGGCCTTCCTGCTGCTGCGCGGCGTCAAGACGCTGCCCCTGCGGATGGAGGCGCACTGCGCGGGCGCGATGCGGGTGGCGGAGTACCTCGCCAAGCACCCCGCCGTCCGGCGCGTGCACTACCCCGGCCTGCCCTCCCACCCCGGGCACGCCGTGGCGCGGCGGCAGATGCAGGGCTTCGGGGGGCTGGTCGCGCTCGAGCTGCCCTCCCGCGAGGCGGCGGGCGTGTTCCTCGACAGCCTCGAGCTCTTCACCCAGGCGGTGAGCCTGGGCGACGTGGAGTCGCTGGCGACCCACCCTGCCTCCACCACCCACCAGCTTTTGGAGCCCGCCCTGCGCGAGCGCCACGGGGTGAGCGAGGGCTTAGTGCGGCTCTCCGTCGGCGTGGAGGACCCCGAAGACCTCATCGCCGACCTCGAGCACGCCCTCGAGCAAGCCGCCCGTGTCCTGCCGGTGGGACAGCAGGGCTAGGGCTGAAGCCTTCATGATTTTTTCGCCGCCTGACGTACAATCGGGCCTGTGACCCCCTGGCAGCTCCGGGTGCTGGGCACCCCGCACCTCCACCGCGCCGGCCAGCCCCCCGCCCCGCTCGAGCGCAAGCCGGCGGCGATCCTGGCCTACCTGGCGCTGGAGGGGCCCACCCCGCGCTCGAGGCTCGCCGGGCTGCTGTGGCCCGGGGGCCCCGACGCCTCCGCCCGCAACAACCTGCGCCAGGCGCTGTTCACCCTGCGCCGCTTCGAGGGGCTGTTCTCGAGCAGCGACCCCCTGGGCCTGGGGCCGGGCGTCGGGAGCGACGTGGCCGAGCTGCAGAGCCAGGTCACCTCGGGGCAGGGGCAGGGGCTGGAGTGGCAGGGACAGTTGCTGGAGGGCTACGACTACGACGACTGCCCCGAGTTCGAGGAGTGGCTGCTCTACGAGCGCGAGCGGCTGCAGGAGCTGCGGCTGGAGGCGCTGGCGCTGCTGTGCGAGCGCCTCGAGCACGAGGGCAAGCTGGCCGAGGCGCTGTCGTGGGCCCAGAAGCTTTTGGAGGCCGACCCCATCTCCGAGGCGGCGCACCGGCGGGCGATGCGGCTGCACTACCTGCTGGGCGACCGCGCCGCCGCGCTCAGGGCCTACCAGCGCTGCGCCGAGCTGCTAGGGCGCGAGCTGGGCGTCGAGCCCCTGCCCGAGACCCGTGCCCTGGCCGAGGAGATCGAGCGGGGGGTGCACGCCCTGCCCGGCAGCGCCCGCCGCCAGATCCCGCTGGCGGTGGTGCGCCCGCCGCGGCTGGTGGGGCGTGAGCGGGAGTGGGCCCTGATGGAGGACGCCTGGGAGCGGGGGCTGGGCATCGTGGTCAGCGGGCCGCCGGGCGCGGGCAAGAGCCGGCTGATGCTCGACTTCGCCGCCTCGAAGGGCAACTTCCTGCTGCTGGAGGGCCGCCCCGGCGACCGCGACGTGCCCTACGCCACCCACGCCCGCACCTACCGCCAGACCCTCGAGGCCTACCCCGACCTCGACCTGCCCCCCTGGGTGCGCCGCGAGCTCGCCCGCATGATCCCCGAGCTCGGCGAGGCCCCCGGCCCCATCACCTCCGAGGGCGAGAAGCTGCACTTCTACGAGGCCAAGACCGAGGTGCTGCGCCGGATCGCCGCCCGCGCCCCGCTGATCCTGGTCACCGACGACCTGCAATTCGTGGACCCCGCCAGCCTCGAGGCCGGGCAGTACGTCTACTCGGCCTTCTGGGGCCGCCCCGACAGCCCGGTGCGCTCGATCCTGGGCTTCCGCACCGACGAGCTCACCCCCGAGCTCCAGCGGCGGCTCGAGGCGATGGTGGGCAGCGGGGTGGCGGTCCACGTCGAGCTCCAGCCCTTGCGCCAGGACGACATTGACGCCCTGCTCGCCAGCCTCGAGCTGCCCCACCCCCAAAGCCTCGCCGCCGACCTGCGCCGCTACACCGGCGGCAACCCCCTCTTCGTGCTCGAGACCCTCAAGCACCTGCTCGAGACCGGCCAGCTCCAGGGGGGGCTCCCCCAGCGCCTGCCCCCGCCCGGCAAGGTGGGGCCGCTGATCCAGCGCCGCCTGGAGGGGCTTTCCACCGAGGCGCTGCAACTGGCGCGGCTGATGGCCGTCGCCGGGACCGACTTCTCGCTCGAGCTCGCCGCGCGGGTCATGGGGAAGGACTGGCTGAGCCTGATCCCCTTCTGGGAGGAGCTCGAGGGTGCCCAGCTCGCCCGCGGCGAGCGCTTCAGCCACGACCTGATCTACGAGAGCGTGCTGGCGGGCACCCCCGCGGGGATCAAGACCCTGCTGCACCGCCGCGCCGCCCAGCAGCTCGAGGCCCAGAAGGCCTCCCCCGCCCGCATCGCCCGGCACTGGCTCGAGGGCGGCGAGCCCGAACGCGCGGCGCCCTTCCTGCTCGAGGCCGCCCGGCAGGCCAGGGCCAGCCTGCGCCTGGCCGAGGCCGCCGACTTCTACGGGCGCGCCGCCGACGTCCTGCAGGGCACGGGCGACCTGGGCGCCGCCTTCGAGGCCCGCTTCGCCCAGGCCCGGCAGCTCATCGACCTCGAGGCGGGCGCGCGCGCCGAGGAGGTCCTCGCCGGGCTCTCGGCCATGGCCCGCACCGCCCGGCAGAAGGCCCAGGCCAGCCTGATCCACTGCCACCTGCTGTTCGCCCACGGCCGCTTCGAGGAGCTGGGGGCGGTGGTCGAGGAGGGGCTGGCCCACGCGGTGACGGCCCACGACCTGCGCCTGGAGGCCGACCTGCTCGAGGCCCGCGCCTCCATCAGCTTCACCCTGGGCAACGCGCGCGACGCCATGCCCTCCTTAGAGCGCATGGTCGAGATCTACCGCCGGGTCGAAGACCCGGTGGGCCTCGCCACCGCCATGGTGGGGCTGGGCGCGGTGCGGCGGGTCGAGGACCGGCCGGGGGCCTTGGCGCTGTTCGAGGAGTCGCTGCGCATCGCGGCGCGGGCGGGCCTCAAGCAGGAGCAGGTCTCGGCGCTCAACAACATCGCCCGCACCCACTACGAGCTCGGCCAGGTGCCCGAGGCCCTGCGTTACTTCGGCGAGGCCGCCGACCTGATGGCCGACACCGGCGGCGCCGTTGACATCCGGCTGGTCTCGCTCAACGGCCGGGCCTACAGCCTGCGCGGGCTGGGGCGCTACGCCGAGGCGCTGGAGGCCGTCCGGCAGGGCCTCGAGCTCGGCGAGGGCACCCAGTTCGGCTGGCTGGGCATGCTCCACCTCAACCGCGCGCTCACCCTGCAGGCCCTGGGCGACCTCGAGGCCGCCCGCGCCGCGCTGCGGACGGCGGTCGAGTGGCCCGGCTTCCCCAGCTACAACCGCTACCAGGTGCTGCTGGCCCAGGCCGAGCTGGCCCTGGGCGACCCGCCGGGCCTCCTGGCCGAGGCCGGGCAGCGCATCGAGGCCGGCAGCGACGGCTTCGACCGGCACCAGCTCGAGCTCGTCCGCGCCCGCCTGCAACCCCCGCAGCAGGCGCTGGAGACCGCCCGCCGCGCGCTGCCGCAGGTTCAGCAACAGGGCCTGCACGGGCTGGAGATCGGGCTGTGGGTGCGGCAGGCCCAGGCCTTGCTGGCGCTGGGTCGGCCGCAGGAAGCCCTCGAGGCCAGCCAGCAGGCCCTCGACCTCAGCCAGCGCTACAGCCCCTTCCCCTACCGCCCCGAGGTCTGGCTGGCCCACCAGCAGGCGCTCGAGGCCCTGGGCCATCCCGAGGCGAGCCACTGGCTCGAGCACGCCCTGCGCTGGGTGCTCGAGACGGCCCACAAGCACGTCCCCCCCGAGTACCGCCCCGGCTTCCTGCGCCACAACCCCGCCAACCGCGAGCTGCTGCGGCTGGCCCGCTCGAGCCCGCTCCCTGCGCTGGAGGGCCTGGCCGATTTGATAGGCTTGGAAGGATGATACGCGGGAAGTACGCGCTCACCCTGGCGCTGCCCAAAGGCCGCAACCTCAAGGACGGCTACGCCGCCCTGCAACGGGCCGGCCTCGAGCTCCCCCCCGTCGAGGGCGAGCGCACCATGATCCACGGGCAGGAGGGCAAGGTCGCCATCCTCGAGCTGCGCAACGCCGACGTGCCGCTGTACGTGGACCTGGGCATCGCCGACGCGGGCGTGGTGGGCAAGGACGTGCTGCTGGAGTCGGGCCGCGACGTCTACGAGCCCGTCGACCTCCGCACCGGCGTCTGCCGCCTCTCGCTCATCCGCCACCCCGACAGCACCGGCCCCATCCGCCGCATCGCCACCAAGTACCCCAACTTCACCGGCCGCGTGCTGCGCGAGCGCGGCTGGGTGGCCGACGTGCTCGAGCTCTCCGGCAACGTCGAGCTCGCCGCCCTCACCGGCCTGGCCGACGCCGTGGTGGACGTGGTCCAGACCGGCGCCTCCATCCGCGCCGCCGGCCTGAAGGAGGTCGAGGTGCTGGCCCACTCCTCGGCCCGCCTGATCGTCAACCGCCAGGCCCTAAAGCTCAAGAGCGACCTCCTGCGGCCCCTCATCGAACGCCTGCGGCAGCAGAGCCAGGCACTGGCGGAGGGGTAGGGAGGCGCAGGACGCCGGACGCCGATGGTCGATAGCGGATAGCCGATAGCTAGTGACCTGTGGCTCGTGGTTACCCCTCCCCCGCCCTCCCCACGCGCGGGGAGGG
>NZ_QXDL01000142.1:0-10521 GCF_003574345.1 Calidithermus terrae | reverse complement strand
GGCTTGGGCTCGGCTTCCACCGGGGCCTTGGGCGCGGGGCGCGGGGGGCGGGAGTGCAGGGCCTCGAGGCCGATCACCTCCCCGTCGAAGCTGAGGCCGATCACCTCGTTGACCGCCAGCCGCCGCTTGGCGTAGTACGCGTGCAGACCCGCGATGCGGCCCCTCGACCACTCCACCTTGCACTCGTAGACTTCGCCGTCCTCGTCCACGAAGCGCGCCGTCTCCTTGTTCTTGAGGAACTGGCGCAGGCTTTGGGTCAGGGTCATGGTCCCGGAGTTGAGGCATTGTGAGGTAAGAACGTAACGTCCGGTCATAGCTCTCCAAGGGGCCGGGGAGTTCCGGCGGTCAGCATGTAATACATCTCATAGGCTACCTGGGCGGTGACGTTCACGTCGCCCAGGGCGCGGTGGCGGCCCTGCACCTCGCCGAGGTCGAAGGCGAAGGCGAGCGCGTCGAGGCCCCGCTTGGGGAGGCCCGGCAGCGCCCTGCGCGCCCACTGAACGGTGTCCACCACTGCGTTATCCAGTCTATACCCGAGCCGCGCCAGGCGGGGCTTGAGGAATCCGAGGTCGAAGCCGGCGTTCTGGATGATTAAGGTCGCCCCTTGCAGCAGCGGCCAGGCCTCCTCGAGCACCGTGTAGATGTCGGGGGCCGAGCGCACGTCCTGGTCGCGGATGCGGGTGAGCCGGGTGATGAAGGGGGGGATGGGGCAGCCCGGGTTGACCAGGCGTTGGAATTCGGTGCGGTTGCCGTTCTCCAGCCTTACGAAGGCCATCTCGATCACCTCGTTCGCTTCGGGCGAGAGGCCGGTGGTCTCGAGGTCGAGCACCACCACGGGTTCGGACCGCGGGGGAAAAGGGTAGTCCCATTCCCAAAGGCTTACCTCCTGTCCGTTCGTGCGGAAACGACCGTCCAGCAAGCCCTCGAGCAGCTTGCCGGACCACGAGAGCTGGGGCAACTGCGGCGACGAGAGCACTTCCTGAGCCAACTGAGCCTTCGGGAGAGGACCCGCTGCCTCCCGCAGGCGGCGCGCGATGCGGGTACTGAGGCGGTAATGGGTGGGGCTCATGGCTCGAGAGACGGCGTAGGGCATAGGAATAAACCCAGTCCAATCAGCAGCCGGAAAGGCTGGAAGCAGTATACGGCAAAGCGCGAATTTTAGGCACTCGCACAGGCGATGGGAGCGGCTTTGGTGAAGACACCCCCCGTAGACTGTTCGAAAATTTGGGCCAGGCTGAAGAGGCGTTCATCCTGCAGGGGGGGTGCGATGAGCTGCATCCCCACCGGCAGGCCCTCCTCATAGCCCGCCGGCAGCGACAGCCCGGGCAGCCCGACGAGGTTGACGGCCACCGTGTCGATGTCGGAGAGGTACATGGAGAGGGGGTCGTCGGTCTTGGCCCCGAGCTTGAAGGCCGGGAAGGGGCTGGTGGGCGTCAGGAGCACGTCGGCGTGGGCGAAGGCTTGCTCGAAGTCGGCCTTGAGCCGGGCGCGCGCGCGCAGGGCCTTGCCGTAGTAGGCGTCGTAGTAGCCGGCCGAGAGCGCGAAGGTGCCCATCAGGATGCGCCGCTTGGCCTCGGGGCCGAAGCCCGCCGAGCGGGTCTTGCGCATGGTGTCGGTCACGTCCTGGCCCGCCACGCGCAGGCCGTAGAGGGTTCCGTCGTAGCGGGCGAGGTTGGAGGAGACCTCGGCGGTCATGGCGATGTAGTAGGTCGCCAGGGCGTACTCGAGCGCGGGCAGGCTGACCTCGACGAAGCGCACGCCCTCGGCCTCGAGCACCCGCCGGAAGTTCTCTAAAGCCGCCAGCACGCCGGGGCTGTTGCCCGCCTGCACGCTCTCCCGCACGACCCCCACGGTGAGGGCCGGGCGCTCGCCGAGGGCCCGGGTGAAGCCGGGCTCGGCCTTCAGGCTGGTGCTGTCGCGGGGGTCGTGGCCGCAGATCCGGTCGCTCAGCAGGGCCAAGTCGGCCACCGTGCGGGCGAAGGGCCCGACCTGGTCGAGGCTGCTGGCGCAGGCCACCAGCCCGTAGCGCGAGACGCGGCCGTAGGTGGGCTTGAAGCCGTACACCCCGCAGAAGGCCGCGGGCTGGCGCACGCTGCCGCCGGTGTCGGAGCCCAGCGCCAGCGGGGCCATGCCGGACGCCACCGCCGCCGCCGACCCGCCCGAGGAGCCGCCGGGCACGCGCTGCAGGTCCCAGGGGTTGCGGGTGGGCCCGAAGGCCGAGAACTCGGTCGAGGAGCCCATGGCGAACTCGTCCATGTTGGCCTTGGCGAGGATCACCGCCCCGGCCTCGCGCAGCCTCTCGACCACGGTGGCGTCGTAGGGCGGGACGAAGTGCTCGAGGATCCTCGAGGCGCAGGTGGTCTCGAGGCCGCGGGTGCAGAGGTTGTCCTTCAGCACCACCGGAACCCCGGCCAGCGGCAACTCTTCCCCCTGCGCCAGGCGCTGCTCGACCGCCCGGGCCTCCTCCTCGGCCCGGGGGTTGAGCCGCAGCAGGGCGTGGAGTTGCGGCTCGAGGGCCTCCACCCGCTTCAGGTAGAAGCGCAGGACTTCGGTAGGGGTGCGCTCGCCGGAGCGGACCTGGGCGAGAATTTCGTGGGCCAGCATAACCACGACATCATATCGCCTGTCACCGGTCGATGGCCGATAGCCGGGCGCGGGTCGTGCGTCGGATGCGGGTCGTGCGTCGTACGTCGTACGTCCTACGCCGAACGCGAGACGCCTCGGCCCTCGACAGGCCGCGGGCCCCTTACTGCCTGTCGAACCAGCGCTCCAGCAGAGGCCATGCGTCCTCGCCGAGGGCCTGGAGGTAGGTCACGTCGCCGGGTTCTTTGCGGAACCAGGTGTACTGGCGCTTGGCGTAGGCCAGGGTGTTGTGTTCGATGAGGCGGCGGGCTTCCTCGAGGCCGTACGCGCCGCGCAGGTAGCCCACCACCTCCTTGTAGCCGATGGCGTTCAGGGCGGCGGGGGGGTCGGGGTAACGGGCGAGCAGGGCGCGGACCTCCTCGAGCAGGCCGCGCTCGAACTGGCGCTGGATGCGCGCGAGGAGGCGGGGCTTGAGGGCGTCGAGGGGGGGCCACAGGATGGCCTTGCGGTAGCGGAAGCGCGGGGGGCGCTTGGGGAAGCGGCTGGGCGGGGTGCCGGTGCGGCGCAGCACCTCCAAAGCCCGCAGCACCCGGCGGGGGTTGCGACCGGCGCGGGCGGCGTCCTGGGGGCTCGAGGCCTCCAGCTCGGCGACGAGGGCGTCGAGGCCGTGTGTCTCTAGCTCGCGCTCGAGCGCCCGCCGCAGCTCGGGGTCGGGGGCGGGAAGCTCGTACAGGCCCTCGGAGAGGGTGCGGACGTAGTAGCCGGTCCCGCCCACCACCAGCGGGATGTGCCCGCGCTCCAGCACGGCGGCGATGGCCGCTTCGGCCTGCTCGAGGTACTGCGCCACGCTGAAGGGCTCGTGGGGCTCGAGGACGTCGATGAGGTGGTGGGGCACGGCGGCCCGCTCCTGGGGGCTGGGCTTGTCGGTGCCGATGTCGAGGCCCTGGTAGACCAGCGAGGCGTCGGCGGAGACGATCTCTAGGGGGCGCTCCCCGGCGAGGCGCAGGGCCAGGGCGGTTTTGCCCGAGGCGGTCGGGCCGCACAGCACCGGGACGGTTCTCATACTAGGCACACGCACCATGCTACGCTCATTCCATGTCGCTTGAATCCCTCGACCGCTTCAACGCCCTCGAGCAACTCCAGGACCTGCGGCGGCGCCTCGAGGCCCTCACCCAGCGGGTGGCCGGGGCCTGGGTGCCCAGCGCCGACATCATCGAGGAGGAGGACTGCTTCAAGCTGCTCGTGGACCTGCCCGGCGTGCGCCCGGAGGACCTCGAGGTGCGGGAGGAGGAGACCACCTTAGTCCTGGGGGGCGTGCGGCACCCCATCGTGGGCGCCTACACCCTGCAGGAGCGCCCCAGCGGTCACTTCCAGCGCAGCTTCGACTTCGGCCAGCGCATCCAGGCGGGCTCCTCGCAGGCCTCGCTCAAGGGCGGGGTGCTCGAGATCGTGGTCAAGAAGGCCCGGGACTAGCCCCGGCCGCGCGCCAACCTCGAGACTCCGACCCTAGGCGCTGGGCTGAGCCAAACAACCGCGCCCTCCCGCCAGCGGGAGGGCGCATTGGCGCACGACGGCGGGTTCATGCCGGGTTCGAAAAGATAATCTCATTCGAGAAAAAGTCATACCGGATTCAAAAAGATGATCATCCAACCCAGAACCCTGGAGGCTATCTTTTTGGACCCTGGAGCGCACCCCTCCCTGACGGTCGGTAAAGAAAGCGTCCCCCTTCCAAGGGGCGGTACCGCCCTCCGCTACGCGGATAACTTCGGCCGGGTCAGTCCGCCGCGAACGCGGGCTGGGCCTCGAGGTGGGCCGGCTCCGCCTCGGGGCTGGGCAGCGACCTGCGCAGGAAGAAGGTGAGCAGCAACGCCAGCGCGGCGATGCCCGCCGACAGGGCGAAGGCCGCGTGCAGCCCGGCGGTCTGGGCCGCCTGGGGGGAGGCGGCAAGGCTGGCGGCGCGGCTGGTCATGACGGTGACCAGCAGGGCGGTGCCGACGGCCCCGGCCACCATCTGCAAGGTGCTCATGATGGCGCTGCCGTGGGAGTAGAGGTGGCCGGGCAGGGGGTTGAGGCCGGTGGTCATGACCGGGGTGAACAGCAGCGCCAGCCCCAGGCTCAGCGCCAGGTGCAGCGCCAGCAGCAGCCCCGCCGGGGTCGTTGCCGTCACCGTGCTGAAGCCCCACAGGGTCAGGGTGAGCAGGGCCGCCCCGGGCACCGAGAGCACCACCGGCCCGTGGCGGTCGAAGAGCCTGCCCACGGTGGGCGCGGCCAGGCCCATCAGCAGCCCGCCGGGCAGCAGCAGCAGGCCGGTCTCGAGCGAGCCCAGCCCGCGCAGGCCCTGCAGGTAGATCGGCAGCAGGATCGCCCCGCCGAACAGCGCCATCATGGCGATCATGATGACCACGAGGCTGAGGCTGAACATGGGGTAGCCGAAGGCCCGCAGGTCCAGCAGCGGAGTGCCCCGCCGGCCCAGCGCCAATTGCCGCAGGGTGAACAGCAGCAGGCTCAGCCCGCCCACGCCCAGCGCCAGCGCGACGCGGGGGTTGCCCCATCCGTCCGGGCCCTCGCCCGCGCTGCTGAAGCCGTAGACCACCCCGCCGAAGCCCGCTGCCGACAGCAGCACCGAGGGCAGGTCGAGGGTGCCGGGGCGCGGTTCCCCCACGTTGACCAGCCGCCAGGCCCCGTAGGCCAGGGTGAGCAGGGCCACCGGCAGCACCAGCAGGAACAGGAAGCGCCAGGGCAGGGCCTCGAGGATCAGCCCCGAGAGGGTGGGCCCGACGGCCGGGGCCACCGAGATCACGACGCTGATGCTGCCCATCACCGCCCCGCGCCGCTCGGCGGGCACCAGCGCCAGCACGGTGGTGATCAGCAGCGGCAGCATCACGGCGGTGCCCGAGGCCTGCACCACGCGCCCGGCCAGCAGCAGCTCGAAGCCGGGGGCCAGCCCCGCGAGCAGGGTGCCCAGGCAGAACAGCCCCATCGCCCCCAGGAAGACCTGGCGGGTGCTGAAGCGCTGCAGGACGAAGCCGGTGGTGGGGATCACCACCGCCATGGTCAGCATGAAGGCGGTAGCCAGCCACTGCACGGTGGCGGCGCTCACCCGCAGCTCGGCCATCAGGCGGGGCAGGGCCACGTTCATGATGGTCTCGTTGAGGATGACCACGAAGGTCGCGATCAACAGGGTGAACAGGATGCCCCGGTCGCGGGGCGTGAGCTCGGGCGCGGTGCGGTCTGGGTTTTGGGCATGGGTCATGGCAGGTCCTCGAATGGGTCAAAAGTGGCTCGTGCGGGTGGTTCCGTGTGGGTTGGCCCTGGGGTCACGCCTCGAGCGGGCTCACTCCCCCGTAGCGCCGGCTTGGATTACGGTCTCGGTTCATACCAATATCCCCCGATTCCGATAATAACATAATGAGCTCCTAAATTGCAACTCAATAGTTCCAAAATCGAAGTGGCCGGACGGTCTACCCCGGCCAGGGTTCACCTAGCCGCCGTGGGCCTCGAGCCAGGTTTTCCCGTGCCCCACCTCCACCTCCAGGGGCACCGCGAGCTCCACGACCCCGGTCATGGTCTTCCGCAGGAGCGCGCCCACCTCCTCCACCCGGTCCTCGGGGGCCTCGACCACCAGCTCGTCGTGGACCTGCAGCAGGAGCTGGGCCCCGAGCTCGCGCAGCGCCGGGAAGGCCTCGACCATGGCCTTCTTGATGATCGAGGCGCAGGCGCCCTGCACGGGCATGTTGATGGCGGCGTTCTCGGCCCGCACCCGGATGGCCGCCCCGGGCGCGTTGATGTCGGGGATGTAGCGGCGGCGGCCGAAGAGGTCTTCGACGTAGCCGTGCTCCTTGCACAAGCGCTTGGTCTCGCGCACGTAGGCCTCGATGCCGGGGTACTCCTCGAAGTAGCGCTTGATGAAGCGGCTGGCCTCGCCGCGGCTCATGCCGGTGCGCTCGGCCAGGCCCACCGCGCTCAGGCCGTAGGAGAGCCCGTAGTTGATGGTCTTGGCCTGGCTGCGCTGCTCGCGGGTGACGGCCTCGAGCGCGATCCCCGCCACGCGGGCGGCGGTGACGCGGTGGATGTCCTCGCCCTGGGCGAAGGCCCGCACCAGCGTGGGGTCGCCGCTGAGGTGGGCGAGGATGCGCAGCTCGATCTGCGAGTAGTCGGCGGAGACCAGCCGGTAGCCCTCGGCGGCGCAAAACGCCCCCCGGATGGGGCGGCCCGCCTCGGTGCGGATGGGGATGTTCTGCAGGTTGGGGTTGAGGCTCGCCAGGCGGCCGGTGGCGGCGTTGGTCTGGTCGAAGGTGGTGTGCAGGCGGCCGGTCTGGGGGTTGACCCACCGGGGCAGGGGCTCGAGGTAGGTCCCCACCAGCTTGGCGAGCTCGCGGTGCTCGAGGATGAGGGGGACCACCGGGTGGGCGTCGCGCAGGGCGGAGAGGGTCTCGTTGTCGGTGCTGCGCTTGTTGGTGAGGGCGGTCTGGCGGGAGGGGGCCAGCCCCAGCTCGTCGAAGAGCAGCGCCTCGAGCTGGTTGCGCGAGCTGACCTTGAAGGGGCGGCCCACCAGCTCTTGGATGGCGGCCTCGAGCTCGGCCAGCCGCCGGCGCAGTTGCCCCGTCAGGCCCGCCAGCCGCTCCACGTCGAAGCGGATCCCCGTGGCCTCCATGTGCGCGAGCACCGTCGCCAGGGGGCGCTCGACCTCCTCGTACAGGCGCCTGGGGGCCGGCCGCATCCCGGCGCGGAGGGTGCCCAGGAGGGCGCGGGTCAGGGCGGCGCGCTCGGCGGCCGCGGCGGGCCAGGCCGCGCGGGCGTGGCGCTCGGCCAGCTTCTCGGGCGTGGTGACGCGGGTGTCCTCCACGTAGGCCATGAGCAGGGGGTCGTCGCCGGCCTCGAGCTCGCGCCCCGCCCACAGCGCCTGGCGCACCAGGGCCTTGGCGTCCACGGCGTTCACCGGGCTCGGCAGCTCCTGTAGCCCCACCGGCCTCGAGGCCGTCCCGTCCAGGAGCACGGTCTCTTGCCCGGCCACCCCGACGACGGGCGCGGCGTAGGGCTCGGCAGAGGGCTCGGCCGGGCCCCCGGCGGGCTGGGGTTGCGGGGAGGTCGGGGCGGCGGAGGCCTCGCCCAGGCGCAGCTCGCGCTTGAGCCCCTTGAGCCCGAACTCGTCGAGCAGGCGCACCAGGCCCGGGTCGTCGCGCAGCACGGTGGCGGCCTCCTCGAGCGTGAGCGGGACCTCCACGTCGAGGCGGAGCCGGGCCAGCTCGCGCGAGAGCAGCACCTTCTCCCGGCTGGCCTGCACGAGCTTGAGGGGCCGGTCGGGGTCGGGGCCCTCGGCGGCGGCCAGGATAGCCTCGAGGCTCCCGAAGCGCTGGAGCAGGGCCGAAGCGGTCTTCTCCCCCACCCCCTTGGCCCCCGGGATGTTGTCGGAGGCGTCGCCGGTGAGGGCGCGGTAGTCCACCCACTGCCCCACCGTCACGCCGTACTGGGCCTTGAGCTCCTCCGGCCCGAAGCGCTTGCCGTCCTTGGCCCGCACCTGCACCAGCGGTGAGAGCAACTGGTAGAGGTCGCGGTCGCTCGAGACGATGAGCGCCGGGAGGCCCTGGGCCTCGGCCTGCTTAGCCAGCGTCCCGATGGCGTCGTCGGCCTCGACCTCGGCGACCTCGAGGCGCGCCCAGCCCAGCGCGTCCACCAGGCGCTTGATGCGGCGGATCTGGGCAGGCAGGTCCGGGGGGATCTCGTCGCGGCCGCCCTTGTAGTCGGGGTAGAGCCGGTGGCGGAAGGTCGCCACGGGCGCGTCGAAGACCACGACCAGGGCCGGGCCTTCCCCGGCGGGCTCGGGGCGCAGGGGGTCGCCGCCGAGCTCGCGGTAGACCTCCAGCAGCGCCCGCGCGAAGCCCAGCACCGCGTGGACCGGGGTGCCGTCGGGGGCCTTGACCGGGGGCACCCCGAAGTACATGCGGAAGGCCAGGCTGTGGCCGTCCACCAAGACCACGGCGGTGGGGCGGGTGCGCCTGCCGTCCTGCGGGAGCCTGCGCTGGGCCGGGGGGACGAACTCGGCGGCGTCGGGGATGCCCTGCGTCCCGGCCTCGATGGCGACGGGGCTCGCCGCCTTGGGGTGGGCCTCGAAGAGGTCGCAGACCACCGGGGCGTGGTCGGAAGCGCGGGCCACGCCCCGCGCCGCGCGGTCCACCCAGGCTGCGCGCAGCTCGGGCGCCAGGGCCCGGCTCACCAGGACGTGGTCGATGCGCGCGCCCTGGTCCTTCTGGAAGCCGGCGGCCCGGAAGTCCCACCACGAGTAGACGCGGGCCTCGGGCTCGAGCTCGCGCAGGCTGTCGTGCAGGCCCAGCCCCAGCAGCCCGCGGAAGGCGGCGCGCTCGGCCGGGGAGAAGAGCACCTGCCCCTCGAAGCGCTTGGGGTTCCACACGTCGATGGGCTCGGGGGCGATGTTGAAGTCCCCCAGCACCACCGTCTTGGGGTGCTCCTCGAGCACCTCACGGAGCCAGCGGGCGAGGGCCTCGAGCCAGCGCTGCTTGTAGCCGAACTTCGGCGAGCGCAGCGACTCGCCGTTGGGCACGTAGAGGTTGACGACGCGCACCCCGTTCACCGTGGCCGCGATCACCCGCCGCTGCTCGTCCTCGAGGCCGGGAATTCCCGCCTGCACGTCCTGCGGCTCGTGGCGGCTGAGGATGGCGACCCCGTTGTAGGTGCGCTGGCCCGAGAAGACGGCGTGGTAGCCGGCGGCCTCGAGCTGCGCCCGCGGGAAGAGCGCGTCCTCGACCTTGGTCTCCTGCAGGGCGAGCACGTCGGGGCGGTGCAGCTCGAGCCACTCCAGGACTTGGGGGAGGCGGACCGGCAGGGAATTGACGTTCCAGGTAACAATGCGCATGGCGACCTCTGGCCCCAGTCTAGCCTTCGGCAGGGGCAAGGGCTCGAGGCCGGTCCCCGCGGCCACCGGCCGCCGCCTGAACGCCCTCAGCCTCGGGGCGGGTACAGTGCGGCGTAGGCGTTCATGGCCGGGGCCCCGCCCAGGTGCACGTAGAGCACCCGCGAGCCCTTCTCGAACATCCCCTTGCGGGCCAGGTCGATGAGCGCGTGCATCGACTTGCCCTCGTAGACCACGTCGGTGATCATGCCCTCGAGCTGCGCCGCCAGCCGGATGGCCTCGAGGGTGCCCTCGCTCGGCAGGCCGTACTCGGGCCCGGCGTAGTCCTCGAGCAGGATCACGTCTTCGTCGGTGATGTCGCGGCCGAGCTCGAGCGCTTGTGCCGTGGAGCGGGCGATGCGGTGGACGGCGGCGCGGGTCTCGGCGGGCTTGGCCGAGGCGTCCACCCCCACCACCCGGCGCGGCCGCCCCTGCGCGGCGAAGCCCACGACCATCCCCGCCTGGGTGCTGCCGGTCACCGAGCACACCACCACGTGGTCGAAGAACACGCCCAGCTCACGCTCCTGCTGCGCGACCTCCTGGGCGAAGCGCGCGTAGCCGATCCCGCCGAGCGGGTGGTCGGAGGCCCCGGCCGGGATGGCGTAGGGCTTGCCCCCGCGCTGCCGCACCTTGTCCAAAGCCCGCTGCCAGCTCTCGCGCAGGCCGATGCTGAAGCCGGCCGGGCTGAGCTCGATCTCCGCGCCCAGGATGCGCGAGAGCAGGATGTTGCCCACGCGGTCGTAGATGGGGTCTTCGTAGTTGACCCAGTGCTCCTGCACCAGCAGGGCCTTGAGCCCCACGTGGGCGGCCACCGCCGCCACCTGGCGGGTGTGGTTGGACTGCACCCCGCCGATGGAGACCAGGGTGTCGCAGCCTTGGGCCAGGGCGTCGGCGACGAGGTACTCCAGCTTGCGCACCTTGTTGCCGCCGAAGGCCAGGCCGCTGTTGCAGTCCTCGCGCTTGGCCCAGACCTCGACGCCTAAGTGCTCGGAGAGCCGCCGCAGGGGGTGGAGGGGCGAGGGGCCGAAGGT
>NZ_QXDL01000141.1:0-10575 GCF_003574345.1 Calidithermus terrae | reverse complement strand
GGGGACACCAGACCAAAGCACCGCGCCGCAACACGACCCCTCCCCACCAACACAACAAGCACACGAAAACCACGTTCACCAAACCCCAGCGGTACACTGGCAGGCATATGGACAACCCGGCGGGCTTTTGGGAGGGCTGGCGGGCGGCGAGCTGTGTGCCCGGCTGCTTCTGCGAGGCCGTCCGCGCCGAGTCCTGGGTGCGCCAACCCGCCAACACACTCTCCTCGCTGGCCTTCGTGCTCGTCGGCCTCTGGGCCCTGAGGCAGCCCTCGAGCCCCTCCCCCTTCCGCCCCTACCGCCCCTACTTCGTCCTCGCCGCCCTCCTCATCGGCCTTGGCAGCGCCTTCTACCACGCCTCGCTGAGCTTCGCCGGGCAGTTCTGGGACGTGCTGGGGATGTACCTGCTGGCCGTGCTGATGCTGCTGTACCGCCTGCGCCCCGGGCGCCTGTTCGGCGTGGTCTACGGCCTCAGCGTGGCCGGGCTGGCCCTGGCGCTGTGGTTCTGGCCCGACCTGCGCCGCTGGCTCTTCGCCGCAACGCTGCTGGGCGCCATCGGCCTCGAGCTGCGCCACCTGGGCCGCCACCGGCCCCGCCTGCGCCCCGGCCTGTTCCTCGGCGGCCTGGCGCTGTACGCCCTGGCCTTCGCCTTGTGGGCGCTCGACGCCACGGGGACTTTGTGCAACCCCCAAAGCTGGCTCCAGGGCCACGCCCTCTGGCACGTGCTGGGCGCGCTCGCGGCGGCGACGCTGTTGCGCTACTACACCTCCGAGCGGGCCCCGGCACAGTAGAATCACCCCTCATGGAGCGCCTCACCGCGACCTACCACCTCCGCAGCAGGCCCGAGGACGTCGAGGCCCGGGCGGCGGCGCTCGCGACCGAGCAGAGCCTCGAGCTCCCCCCCTCCGCCGTGCGGGACCCCTGGATCGTGCGGGAATTGCTGGGCCGGGTGGAGCACGTCGAGCCCGTCGGGGCCGACCTCTTCCGGGTGCGCCTCACCCTCGCGCTCGAGACCACCGGGCTCGAGGCGGGCCAGCTCCTTAACATGCTCTTCGGCAACTGCGCCCTGCAGGAGGACGTCGAGCTCCACGACGTGGAGTTCCCGCCGGCGCTGCTCGCCGCCTTCGCCGGGCCGGCCTTCGGCGTGGCGGGGCTGCGCGAGCGGGTGGGGGCGTGGGGGCGGCCCCTCACCTGCACCGCCCTCAAGCCGCAGGGCCTGAGCCCACAGCAGCTCGCCGAGCTGGCCCACAACCTGGCCCTGGCGGGCCTCGACTTCGTCAAGGACGACCACGGCCTCGCCAACCAGCGCTTCGCCCCCTTCGCCGAGCGGGTGCGGGCCGTGAGTAAGGCCGTGGATAAGGCCAACCGGATCACCGGCGGCCGCACCTGCTACGTGCCCAACCTCCAGGGCAGCCCCGAGAAGGTGCTCGAGCAGGCCTGCATCGCCCGCGAGGAGGGCGTCGGGGCGGTGATGCTCGAGCCCATGATCGTGGGCCTGCCCTTCTTCCACGAGCTCACCCGCGAGGTCGGGATGCCGGTGCTGGCCCACCCGGCCTTCGCCGGGCAGCGCATCCGCCCCGCCCTGCTCTTCGGCAAGCTCTTCCGGCTCTTCGGCGCCGACGCGGTGATCTACCCCAACTACGGCGGGCGCTTCAGCTACAGCCGCCCAACCTGCCTCGAGCTCGCCGCCAACGCCCGCAGGCCCTGGGGCCACCTGCGGCCCGCCCTGCCGGTGCCCGCCGGGGGGATGGGCCTGGAGCGGGTGCCCGAGATGAAGGCGGCCTACGGCCCCGACACCCTGCTCCTCATCGGGGGGGCGCTGCTGTCGGCGGGGGACGGGCTGCTCGAGCGCGCCCGCGAGTTTGTCGAGCGGGTGGCTAAAGGCTAAAAGGCCCCACGGTATGCTGTCGGGGATGAAGGTGACTCGAGCCAAGCACAAGCGGGCCCACCTGGGCGACCACCGCTGGGACGGGGTGGAGGTGCTGGAGTACAAGTCCGAAGGCTCCGCGCCCTTCCGCGACGTGACGCGCCAGGTGCTCTTCGCCGACCCCGAGCTCGCCGCGCAGTGGCGCTACTTCGAGGTGGCCCCGGGCGGCCACACCACCCTCGAACGCCACCGGCACGTCCACGCGGTCATGGTGATCCGGGGCCGGGGCCGCTGCCTGGTGGGCGAGGAGGTCCACGACCTGCACCTGCACGACCTGGTCTCGATCCCCCCGCTCACCTGGCACCAGTTCCGCGCCGCCGACGACGAGCCGCTGGGCTTCTTGTGCCTGGTCAACAGCGAGCGCGACCGGCCCCAACTCCCCACCGAGGAGGACCTGCTCGAGCTGCGCCGCAACCCCCACGTCGCCGCGTTCATCCGCACGGGCGAGGCCGGCACGGCCGGCTGAACCCACGGGCCGCGGCCTAGCGCTCCCCGCCCCCGTCCTCCTGGTCCTTCGGCTTGAAGGGGTCGTAAAAAGGCGAGGTGAACAGCAGGACCAAGACCAGCGCCAGCACGGCGACGACCCCGACGGCGACCCACAGCAGCAACTCCATCCGGCACTCCTCCCGGCTTCCGGCCCACGGAAGCTTAGCAACGCCGGGGGGCTAGGGCCGTGTCTTCGCTGACGATTGTCCTGGCCCGCTCCCCCTAGACTCAGGGCGTTATGCGAGAGCGGATGCACCCCCTCACCACCCCCGAGGAAGTCGAGCAGTTCCTCAAGAGCCAGCCCGTCGTCGCCGTCTTCAAGGCCGGGACCTGCCACAAGACCATGCAGGGCTGGGGCAACGTCGAGCGCGTGCTGCGCGAGCGCCCCGAGATCGCGGTGGGCATCATCAAGGTCGTCGAGCACCGCCCCGCCTCCAACCGCGTGGCCGAGCTGACCGGGATCACCCACCACTCGCCGCAGGTCATCCTCTTCCGCGACGGGCAGCCCCTCTTCGACCTCGACAACTGGAGCATCACCCTCGAGAACCTCGAGCCCCTCTTCGCCAAGCACCTCCCCGACGTGAAGGTGGAGCCGAGCCGGGCCGGGGGCAACAGCAACTTGGAGCCCTACAAGCGCCTCCTCGACGCCTACTTGGGCGGCGCGGTGAGCGAGCCGCAGTTCCAGTGGACCTACCTCAACATGTTCCGCGAGGACGCCTCGCTGCGCTCGCAGGAGGAATTCGAGCTGCTCAACTCCCTCTTCGGCAACCCCGACGAGCACCACATCCACCCCCTGGCGATCCTGCAGCACGAGCAGCAGAACCCCTCGGGCATCCCTCTGAAGGAGCGTGCGGCAGCGCTGCGGGAGAAGCTGGAGGAGCTCGAGCGGGCTCGGGCTTGAGGGGGACTGTCAATGGTCGATGGTCGATAGCTGATAGCCGGTAGCCGGTAGCTAAACGCCGAACACGGGTCTTACGTCGTACGTCGTACGTCGTACGCAAAACGCAAGACGCAAGACGCGAGACGCCCTGGCCCTCGACAAACTATCGGCTACAGGCCACGGGCCTCCCGCTGACGGCTGGCGGCTGATAGCTGATAGCCTTATACCCAAGGACCCCTATGGACCTTGCCCGACACCCCTCCCCCCTCACCTTCGGCCGCGCGATGCTCGAGCACTGGCTGCTGGACCCCGGCGTCACCTACCTCAACCACGGGACGGTGGGGGCCACGCCGCGGCGGGTGCTCGAGGCCCAGCAGGCGATCCGCGACGAGATCGAGCGCCAGCCGGCCCGCTACCTGCTGCGCGAGCTGATGAACCTCGCGCCCGAGCCGCCGGCCCGGCCGCCCCGGATGCGGCTCGCGGCGCAGGCCGTGGCCGCCTTCATGGGGGCGCGGGGCGAGGACTTGGTGTTCGTGGACAACGCCACCACCGGGGTCAACGCGGTGCTGCGCTCGCTGAGGCTCGAGCCCGGCGACGAGCTGCTCATCACCGACCTGGCCTACGGCGCCGTCATCAACACGGCGGCCTTCGTGGCCCGCGAGCGCGGGGCCCGGCTGGTCACGGTCCACCTGCCCTTCCCCACCCGCGACCCCGGCGAGTACGTCGAGCGCGTGACCCAAGCCGTCACGCCCCGGACCCGGCTCGCCATCCTCGACCACGTGACCTCCGAGAGCGCGCTGATCCTGCCCCTGGCCGAGATGGCCGCCGCCTGCCGCGCCCAGGGAGTCCCCGTGCTGGCCGACGGGGCCCACGCGCCCGGCGCGATCCCGCTGGACATCCCCGGCCTGGGCGTGGACTGGTACGCCGGCAACCTGCACAAGTGGGCCTTCGCCCCCCGCAGTTGCGGCTTTCTGTGGGTCGCGCCCGAGCGCCAGCGGGACTTGCACCCGCCCGTGATCTCCTGGGGCCTGGACCAGGGCCTGCACCAGGAGTTCGACTGGGTGGGCACCCGCGACCCCTCCCCTTTCCTGGCCGCCCCCGAGGGCATCGCCTTCATGCAGGACTTCCTGGGCCTGGAGGCCATGCGCCGCTACAACCACGCCCTGGCCCATCAGGCCGCCCAACACCTCACCGAGCGCTGGGGGACGCGCCTCGAGACCCCCCGGAGCATGGTGGGCTGCATGGTCAGCGTGCCCCTGCCCGGGCACGCGGGCTCTACCCGGGAGGAAGCCGCCCGCCTGAAGGACGCGCTGCTGTTCGAGCACCGGATCGAAGCCCCCGTGATCGCGGTGCAGGGGCGGCTGTGGGTGCGGGTCTCGGCGCAGGTCTACAACGACCTGGACGACATTGAGCGGCTGGCGTGGGCAGTGGAAAATGTGCTGGCTCAGTCCTCGTAGTGGTAACGCAGCACCGCGATGATCAGGTCGTTGCCCTCGACCTTGTACACCATGCGGTGTTCCTGGTTGATGCGCCGCGACCACCAGCCTTGCAGGTTGTGCTTGAGCGGCTCGGGCTTGCCCAGGCCGTCGAAGGCGTTACGCTGGGCGTCGCGGATCAGCTCGTTGATACGGCGGAGCAAGGCCTTGTCGGTCTTCTGCCAGTACAGGTAGTCCTCCCAGGCCTCCTCCGAAAAGATCAGCCTCATTCCTCCAACAGCTCCCTAACCCTGCCCTTGCCCTGCTCGAGCGACTCGATCGACCTCATCAGGCGGCGGGCGTTGGCGGGGTTGGACATGAGGTAGGCCGTTTCCTGCCAGGCGTTGAAGTCTTCCAGGCTCATCATCACCACCGCGCGGTCATTGTTGCGGGTGATGATGATGGGATCATGGTTATCGATGACCTCGTCCATGGTTTTCGCCAGGTTCTGGCGGGCGTGGGTGTAGGTGATGGCCTTCATATGTACAGGATATTGTACAGGTGGGTCTGGGGCAAGCAGGGGCGGGGGCACCCTTGCACCAGTCGCTGTGGAAGTACTGGTAGAAAAGCGCCTTTCAGTGTGGGTCTTTGGCGCAGCGCTCGAGCAGAAAGCAGGCCGGGAGCAAGACCGCAACAAGAAAAGGAGGGGATCGCTCCCCTCCCTTCACGCCCGTTTACGCCTGCGCCTAGCGCCAGATGCGCCCGGAGACCAGGCTGGGAAACAGCTCGTACACCGGCACCCGCGGCTTCTCGTAGGTGGCGGGGGCCTGGCTGATGCGGTAGGCGTTGACCTCGAGGTCGAGCAGCGCGCTCTCGGCGGCGCTGTGCAGGCTCACGCTCACGCCCTGGGGCACGCGGAACCAGTAGTCGAGCTTCTCGGGCAGCGGCAGCACGGTGGTCTGGGGGTCGAGCTGGGCGGGCTTGGCGCCCTTGAGGAAGTAGACCCGGCCCTCGCGCTCGCCGCGCAGGGTGAGCACCAGCGGGGCGGCGATGCCGGTGATGCCGATGCCCAGCGGGTTCTCCACGTAGGCGTAGCCCTTGAGGTGCAGCAGGCCCGGCTCCTCGAAGGTGGCCCACTCCAGGCCGGAGGGGCCCACGATGGAGGGGGTGCGGTTCCAGCGCAGGTAGCGGCCCTCGGTGTCGAAGCCCAGGCCGAAGCGGCTCTCCTCGAGCATGGCGATCTCGCCGCCGGGCGAGAGCTCCTCGGGGCTGAGCTCGGGCAGGTCGGGCAGCGGCATGTCCAAGAAGGCGCGCAGGCCGTACTGGGGCCAGTCCTCCAGGGCCTGCACGAAGGTGCTCCAGTCGGTGGTGTCGCCGGCCATGAGGCGGTGGTAGGCCTCGGGCATGGTCTGGTTCTCCAGGGCCATCTGCAGGGCGGCCTGGCGGTGGTACTGCTGGCGGCGGCCCGGCTGGAGGCTGTGGTAGAGGACGCGGCGGATGGAGTCGTCGGCGAACTGCCACTGGCCGTTGTAGACCAGCCAGCCCCAGCGCTCGAGCTCGTCGAGGAAGGGGGTGCCTTCGAGCGCGTCGAGCAGGCCCTGGGTGAAGGGGGCGGGGTGGACCGACAGGCGCTCGAGCGCCAGGCGGGCCTCCAGCGAGAGCATGCGGGCCTCGAGCTGCACCTGCGCGCGCACCCGCTGGGGCAGGGGCAGGTCGCCGTCGAACTGGCCCATCGCCAGCAGCTCGCGCAGGTAGCCCGGGCTGCCGCCCGAGGCCAGGAAGAGCTTGGCGGCCTGGGCGAAGGGCATCTGGTTGAGCAGGCCGCTGCGGGCCTCGCCCCAGGAGAGCGGGGGCAGGGTGATGCAGCGGGTGCGCTCGGGGGGGTAGTGGCTGCGCAGCTCGAGGATGATCTGGGGGTCCTCGCCGAAAGAGGAGCGCTCGACGACCCACAACCCCTCGCGGTCGTTGAGGGCGCGCTCCACGGCCCCGTCGGGGTAGGGGGCGCGCAGGTAGTGCAGCACGCGGCCCGAGCCGCGCGGGCCCTCCAGGAAGGGCATGCCCAGCGTCTTGGCCAGGGCCTGGGCGAAGGAGGTGCGGCCGGAGCCGGGGCGGCCCATGAGGATGAGCAGGAAGGGCGGCTGGATCTGGGCGGCCACGTCCTGCACCAGCCGCTCGCGGCCCATCGCGCCGGGGCTGCCGGACATGAGCTGCGAGCGCTGGCCCTCGAGCCAAGCCCTGAACTCGGCGGAGATGTCCTCGAGGCCCTCCATCGGCATCCCCGGCCCGGCCGCCCGGTCGAGCTGCAGGTAGCTCGGGGGCTTGAGGGGGTCCTCCCCGGGCTGGAAGCCGGTGAAGCCCAGGGGGGCCAGGGCCTGCCCCAGGCGGTGGAGCTCGACGCGCAGGTTCTGCGAGGCCGCGCTGTGGCCCCACAGCAGGTCGGCCAGCACCTCGCGGCGGGTGGGCCCCTCGAGCAGCAGGTAGTACAGGATCGCCAGGCCTTTGCGCTGGAGCTTGATCTCGCGCCCCTGATATTCCAGGCGGGCGGGCCCCCAGAGTTTGAGCTGAATATTCCCCGTGGCTTTGCTCATCGCTTCAATCCCCCCGAAATCTTCAGCCGCTCCCGCAGGGTGCGGGTTTCGTAGACCCCAACTTCAGCACGACGTAACCGCGGCAAACGCTTCACACCTGCCACGCTAGCATCGATTTGGGTTAAGGGATGTTCAAAGATCACAACACGTAACTCCTGGGCTCATATCGCGTAACGAAGGATGAACCATGTCTATCGCTCAGGCAAAGAACTGCGTTGCAGACACCAATCCCCGGGTAACGGTTTGACGACCGCCCGATTGTATCCCCCCTGGCTGATGACTGGCTTAAGAATACGAATATTCTCTCAAAAACCCACCGGGAGGAACTCGCCTCGAGCGCTCGGGGCGGCGGAATTCGGCTTCATAGAGGCATGCCCGATAGACGGTAAGCCCGTCCTCGCGAAGCCGCAGCGCGCCTTACCGTGCCGGGCGCAGCCCTGGGCTATGCGCCACTGCCGGCAAGGCATAAAACTCCCCCCCGGTCGTGGGGGGGAGCGGAAGGGCCGGTCGCTCAGCAGGGCTTCTCGGCGCCCCGGCGGGTGTAGAAGTGCCAGTTCAGCCCGGCGTTGATGAGGTAGAACACGGCCAGGCCGTAGAAGAAGGCGGTCGGCGAGCCCGTCTGGGCGATGATCGCGGCGATGAGCGTGGAGAAGCCGAAGGGGCCGAAGGCCGCGACGGCCGCCGTCCAGCCGATCACCCCGCCCGCCTTGCGCGGCTCGAAGATCATGGGCATCTGCTTGAAGGTGCTGGCGTTGCCGATGCCCGCGAAGAAAAACAGCGCCAGCATCGAGGCCACGAAGTAGGGGAACTCGGCGAGGGAGTCGGGGGTGAGGAAGAAGCTCAGCGCCAGCGCGCTCAGCAGCATGCCGAGGGTGCTCAGTTGGGTCAGCCGTGCCCCGCCCACCCGGTCGGCGATGGGGCCGAAGATCACGCGCAGCACCGAGCCCACCAGCGGGCCCAGGAAGGCGTAGGCCAAGGGGTCGGGGGCGCCGTCGAACTTGCCGTAAAGCTGCTTGATGAGCAGGCCGAACACCGCCGACAGGCCGCTGAAGGAGCCGAAGGTGGCGATGTAGAGCGAGGTCATGACCCAGGTGTGCTTGTCGCGGAAGATGTCGAACTGCTCGCGGAAGTTGGCCCGCACCGGCACGCTGCGCAGGAAGGCCCACGCCAGCACGGCGGCCAGCAGGATGAACAGGATCCAAACCTCGGCGGCGTTGTGCAGCCAGATGGCCTTGCTCACCTCGCCCTTGCTGTAGGTCTGGGGCTCGCCCAGCCCCACCAGGCTGCTGCCGAAGAGGGCGAAGCCCACCACCCACGGCGTGAGGAACTGCACCACCGAGACGCCGAAGTTGCCGATGCCCGCCTGGATGCCCAGGGCCGTGCCCTGCAGGCGCTTGGGGAAGAAGTAGCTCGTCGAGGGCATGAAGCCCGAGAAGTTCCCGCCCCCCACCCCCGCCAGGAAGGCCAGCAGCAGCAGCACCCAGTACGGGGTGGCGGGGTTGGCGATGGCGTAGCTCCAGCCCAGCACCGGGATCAGCAGCAGCAAGGTGGAGAAGGTGATCAGGTGGCGGGTGCCCAGGACGGGCGGCAGGAAGGTCCAGACGATGCGCAGCATCCCCCCGGCCAGGCCCGGCATGGCGGTGAGCCAGAAGAGCTGGGTGGTGGTGAAGTTGAAGCCGATGTTGGGCAGGCGCACCACGATGGCCGAGACCATGAACCAGACGATGAAGGAGAGGGTGAGGCTGAAGGTGGTGACCCAGAGGGTGCGCCAGGCCAGGGGTTTGCCGGTCTTCTGCCAGAAGTCGGGGTCTTCGGGCTCCCAGCGGGAGAGCCAGGTTCCCCCCTCGGTAGGAATTTTGCGTACGGCCACGGTCAATCACCTCCGTGTTCGACGTGCTCGAACTTGCCCCTGAGCTGCGGCGCGGCCTTGTTGAGCAGGGAGATCACCGTGAGGTGCATCCAGATGGCCGAGACCAGCGTCAGCGCGAAGAGCACCATGAAGGTGGTCTGGGGCATGCCGGTGACCGCTTGGGTGTAGGCGAAGAGCGGGGGCAGGAAGAAGCCGCCCAAAGCCCCCAGCATCCCCACTAAGCCGCCCACCGCGCCCACGTCGCTGGGGAAGTACTCGGGGATGTGCTTGTAGACCGCGGCCTTGCCCACCCCCATCGCCACGCCCACCAGGAAGACCAGCAGGGTGAAGGGCCACACGGTCATGGTGTAGGGCAGCACCTCGCGCATGCCGTCGGCTTCGTACTTGCTGGGCAGGTAGAGCACGATGTGCCCGTCGGGCATGGACAGCAGCCAGCTCGAGAACAGCAGCGTCCCGAAGGTCCAGTACATCACCCGCCGCGCGCCGAAGCGGTCGGAGAGGTAGCCGCCCAGCGGCCGCAGCAGCGAGGCCGGGAAGATGAACAGCGCCGTGAGCAGCGCGGCCTGGTACAGCGGCAGGCCGAAGACGTCCACGTAGTACTTGGGCAGCCAGGCCGACAGCGCCACGTAGGCCCCGAAGACCACCACGTAGTAGAGGCTGAAGCGCCACACCCGCACGTTGCGCAAGGGGCGCAGCATCTCGCCCAGCGGGCGGCCCCGCCCCGGCTTGCGGTCGGCGCGGGGGGTGAAAGCCCACATCGCCAGGCCCATGAGGATGAGCAGCACGCCGTAGAGGAAGGGCACGAAGCGCCAGCCGCCGGGGATCACGCCGCCCAGGTAGCCGGCCGCCGGGGTGAGGGCGATGAGGGCCGGGCCGATGAACTTGGTGACGCTGGCCCCCACGTTGCCCGCGCCGAAGACCCCCAGCGCCAGGCCCTGCTGGTCCTTGGGGAACCAGGCCGAGTTCCAGGCGATGCCCACGCTGAAGGCGTTGCCCGCGAAGCCCACTAAGAAGGCGTAGAACAACAGGGTCTGGTAGCTGCTGACGTGGGCGACCAAAAAGGCGGGGATGGCGGTGAGGAAGAGCATGGCGGTGAAGATCACCTTGCCGCCGTAGCGGTCGGCCAGGATGCCCGCCGCCAGCCGCCAGATCGAGCCGTTGAGGATAGCCACCGCCGACAGCCACGAAAGCTGCACGTCGTTGAGGCCGAACTCCTTGCGGATGGGCACGCCCAGCACCCCGAACATCAGCCACACCGCGAACATCAGGGTGAAGCCGAGGGTGGAGAGGGTGAGGACCTCGAGGCGCGCCTTGCGCTCGGAGGGGGCCGCCGAAGGGCTAGTCTGAACCATACGAACCTCCCTTGTCCTGCAGCGCGGGCTGCGGCTTGGGGGTGGGCGTGGGTTGGGGGG
>NZ_QXDL01000140.1:0-10983 GCF_003574345.1 Calidithermus terrae | reverse complement strand
GTCCTTGGCAGCGGCCATCAGCGCGCGCAGGCCGCTCGTGAGCTGATAGGCCAGCTTGGGCAGGGGCGTGCGGTACAGGCGGATGAACAGGCGGTCGGCCACGGCCGAGCCGGGGAAGGGGCGGGTGAGGTCGTGGAGGGTGGGGTTGGCGTTGCTCTTATAGCTGCGGTTTTGCTCGAGCAACTGCTCCTCGAGGGGGATGCGCACCCCCAGCAGCAGCACGGCGTTGAACACCGTGGCCAGCAGCGCGGTGACCCAGGCGTTGAAGATCAGGGGCAGGCTCAGCAGCTCCAGCGCCACCGCCACGTAGTTGGGGTGGCGCAGGTAGCGGAAGGGGCCGGTCTCGATGGGCGGCGCCCCGGGGATGACGAGGATGCGGGTGTTCCAGAAGGGGCCCAGCGTGTGGATGGTCCAGTAGCGCAGGTACTGCGCGGCCAGGAACAGCACGAGCCAGACGGGCCACAGCGGGCTCAGGCTCTGGCGCGTGCCCCCCTCGAAGAGGATGCCCAGCAGCCACAGGCCGTGCAGCAGGAAGAAGTAGGGGTAGTGCTCGCGGCCGTACTCGCCCGCGCCGCGCTCGAGCGCCCAGTTGAGGTTGCGGTAGGCCAGGGCCAGCTCGAGCAGCCGTTGGATTACCACGATCCCGACAGCTAAAAAGACCAGGGTGAGCATTACCAACGCAATACTACACCCTCGGCGGCGAAGCCTGGGCCCAGCGCCAGCAGGACCCCCCGGGTCCCCGTCTCCACCCTGCCCAGCAGGCGCTCGAGAACGAAGAGCACCGTCGGGCTCGACATGTTGCCGTAGTGGCGCAGCGTGCACCAGGAGGCCTCGTAGCTGCGCTCGTCGACGCGCAGGGCCCGGCGGTAGGCCGCCAGGACCTTGCTTCCTCCGGGGTGCAGGGCCCAAACGCCCACGTCCTCGGCGCTCAGGCCGTAGGCGGCTAATCCATCCTTAATCAAACGGCCCAGCTCCCCCTCGACCAGGTGGGGGATGCTCTGGGCGAAGCGCACCTGCAGGCCCGGCTCGACCACGTCCCAGCCCATGACCTCGTAGGAGCCGGGCAGGAGCCTCGAGAAGCCCCCCACCACCTCCGGGCCCTCCCCCGGGCCCAGCACCACCGCCGCCGCGCCGTCGGCGAAGAGGCTGGTGGCGACCAGGTTGGCCTTGGAGAGGTCGTCGCGGACGAAGGTCAGGCTGCACAGCTCCACCGCCACCAGCAGCACGTAGCCCTCCGGCCGCAGCCGGGCCAACTCGGCAGCCCGGGCCAGCCCCGCCGCCCCGCCCGCGCAGCCCAGGCCCCAGATCGGCAGGCGCACCGCCGAGAGCGGGATGCCCAACTCCTGCACCAGGTGGGCCTCGAGGCTCGGCGTGGCGATGCCCGTGGTGGTCACCAGCACCACCGCCCCCACCTGCCCCGGCGCGACCCCGGCGCGTTCGAGCGCCCGCTGACCGGCTTGAGCGGCGAGCTCGAGCGCCACGCTCTGCCACAGCCGGTTCTTCTCGGCGAAGCTGTGCTCCTGGGCGAACCACCCCAGCGGCGCAGAGACGTAGCGCGCCTCGATGCCGGTGTTCTCGAAGACCCCGATCAGGCGCTCGACCCCGCTGAGCCTCGAGAACAGCGCCCGGGCCAGCTCCCTGGCTTCGGGCTGGCGCACCCGGTAGGGCGGGTTGGCGGTGGCGAGGCCCAGGATCCGCGGGTTCATGGTGCCTGCCGAAGGTAGCCGCGCGGGCTGAGGGCGTCCTGACCGGGGGCTGTGCGCGGGGTATGCATGTCAGTGGTCGGGCTCGGGGGTGCGGCAGGTGTCGCGGAAGACGAACTGCGACAGGCGCTTGCGGTGGTCGGACTTCCAGTCGATGCGGGGGCGGGGCCTCTCGGGGGGCACGTAGCCCAGCCGGTACACCGCCATGAGCTCGAGGTCGTCGGGCACCTCGAGGACCCGCTTGACCTCCTCCCAGGCCTCGGGGATCTCCATCGGCGTGCTGACGAACTGGATGCCCATGCCCAGCTCGACGGTGGTGAGCCAGACGTTCTCGATCGCCATCCCCAGCCCCAAGACGCTGTAGAAGCCCGAGAGCTCGCCCGGACGGTACTCCTGCTTGTCGAGCAGCGCCGCCAGCAGCAGGGGAGAGCCCGCCACCAGCTTGCGGTTGTCCTCCCCCAGCACGCGCGGCACCCCCAGCGTGCGCAGCAGCCCCAGCGCGCCGGGGCTCATGATCTGCCGGGTGAAAGGCCGCAGCGGCCCCGGCAACTGGTCGATGAGGATGCCGTCGCGCCGCTCCTCCATCTCCTTCTCGCTGAAGCGGAAGTAGGGCCGGTAGCGCTCGAAGAAGCGGCCCTCGGCGATGAGGCGCTCCATCGAGCTGCCCCCCAGCTCGGCGATGCGGTGGATGATGGCCTTGTTCTCGACGAGCACGAAGCGCCAGGGCTGGGAGTTGAAGTGGCTGGGGGCCCGCGAAGCCGCCTCCATCAGGAGGTGCTGGTGCTCCTTGGACACGGGCTGGTCGAGGAAAGGGCCGTTGGTGGTCTTGCGCTTGCGGATGACCTCGAGAAACTCCATTCACACCCCCACTGCGAGCAGATACCCGATCAGGCCGACGGCCCCCAGCGCCGGGTGGAGCCAGGTGCGCGGCCGGGCCCGGGGGAAGTAGGCCAGGCAGGCCACGGTGAGCCCCAGCCAGGCCTCCCGGGCCAGCACCAGCGCGGCCACCGCCGAGGCGAAGACCCCGAAATAGAGCACGTGGTGCCACACCCCGAAGCGGGCAAGCCGCAACTGCGCGGCCACCCCCACGGCTAAATTGAGCAGGTAGAGCCCGAAAGCCACTGCCAGTACGGGGTGCATCGGCCTAAGCATACCGGCGCGGCCGACCGCGTCTGCAAGCTGCGATACGGAGACCGCACACCCTTTGATACGCGGCGGCCCTCGCCGGCGGATGTTTTTGTCGCGGCGAACCCCTCTAGCGCAGCGCCGACTGCAGCACGATCCCCACGATGGTCCCCAGCAAGCTCCACAGCAGCGGCGTGAGCCAGCGCCGCTCCTGCTCGTGGGCGATGGTGCGGGCGTGGAGGTCGATGGCGGTCCGGACCAGGGCGTCGATCTCGTCGGGGTTCAGGGGGCGGCGGGTCACGTCCTTGTAGGCCGCGTCGCTCGACTCGGCGGCCCGCAGCTCCTCGGCCGAGAGCTCGCGGCGCAGGGGCACGCTGTAGGTGCGGTCGAGGCCGTGGCGCAGCCGCAGGCTCGCCCACTCCTCCTCCTCGTCGGAGAGGCGGAAGAACTCGGGGTGCTCGTAGAACACCGTGCGCCAGTCGCCGGCGCTGCGCGGCGAGCCCAGGCGGTACTCCCACTCCTGCCACTTGAGGCTGGCGTAGGGATAACGGCCCATCAGGGTGATGGCGGCGATGAGGTCGGCCAGGCGCCAGTCGCGCAGGTAGGGGGAGTTACGGGCCATCTCGCTTACCCACTTTAGCCGAGGCCGCCGCCTTGGCGCCTTCCTCCGCGGCCAACCGCCGGATGTAATCGGCGAAGTCGGAATCCTCCCCGCTGAGCAGGCCGGGCAGCGCGTCGCGGAAGTCCTCCCGGCGGCACCACTCGCGCATGTAGTCCTCCCACGAGTTCCAGCGGCGCGACTGCTGGGGGTTCATGCGGGGCTCGTAGACGAGCAGGTACGCGCGCTCGAAGAGCGAGACCAGGATGTCGAAGAGCACCAGCATCCGCTCGCGCTGTTCGGGCGTCAGCCCCTCGGTGCGCCCGGAGGAACGCAGCTTGAGGTCGGGGTTCTCCAGCACCAGCTTGAGGAAGTCGGTGTAGGAGTCGGAGAGGAGCTGGTAGGTCTCCTGCTCCTCGTTGTCGCGCTCCTTGCGCTGCTCGTGGATGAACAGGTAGATGGCGAAGGGCAGCCCGATGACCGTGACGGCGTAGCTCAGGAGCTCCCAGGTCTCGAGGCTCATCCCTCTAGAGCATACCGGGAGCGCTCGGCCTCCTGACGCGCCTGTACGCCGTGAGCTTAGGGCTAGCCGACCAGCTTCTTCGCCTCAGCCAGGACGGCCTTGACGAGCTCGGGCGACTGCATCTCGCAGTAAACCCTGAGCACCGGCTCGGTGCCCGAGGCCCGGAAGAGCAGCCAGCCCCCGTCCTCGAAGAGCCACTTCACCCCGTCGAGGGTGTCCGTGCCCACCACCTTCTGCCCCGCGACGGGCCGGGGGCTCGAGACCTTCTCCACCACGGCGCGGATGTGCTCCATGCCGGGCAGGTGCAGGTCGAGGCGGTCGTAGCTGTGCTTGAAGCCCACCTCGGCCTCGATCTCGGCGAACTGCTCGCCCAGGCCCTTGCCGCTCCTCACCACTGCCTCCAGCAGCAGCAGCGCGTTGAAGATCCCGTCGCGCTCGGGCAGGTGGAGGCTCACCCCGATGCCGCCCGACTCCTCCCCGCCGATGAGCACGCCGCCTCCCAGCATCTCGTCGGTGATGTACTTGAAGCCGATGGGGGTGGTCTGGACCTCGACCCCCAGCTTCTTCGCCAGCAGCTCGACCACCCGCGAGACCGAGAAGGTCTTGACCACCCGGCCCTTCAGGCCCCGGCGCAGGGCGAGGTGCTTGAGCAGCACCGCGAAGATCTGGTGGCTGTTGAAGTTGGCCCCGCCCGCCAGCACCGCCCCGATGCGGTCGGCGTCGCCGTCGGTGACGGCGGCGAAGGTGCGGCCCTCCTCGGCCTTGAGCACGGTCATGACGGTGAACTGGTTGGCGGGGATGGGCTCGGGGTTGACCCCGTAGAACATGGGGTCGGGGACTTCGTGCAGGCCGCGCACCTCGAGCTTGAGCCCGGCGTGCTTGGCGAAGCCCGCGATCCAGCCGCCCCCGGCCCCGCCCATGCTGTCGTGGTAGAGCACGCCCTCGTAGGCCCGCAGGGCGTCCATGTCGAGCAGGCCGATCAGGTGGTCGTAGTAGGGCTTGCGCACGTCGAAGCGCTCGAGCTTGTGCCGTGCGGGGTCGAAGGCCCGGGGCTCGGCCCCCAGCTTCTTCTCCACCTCGGCGACGAGGGCGGGCACCGCCGCCCCGCCGTAGCTGCCCTTGATCTTGAAGCCCAGGTACTCCGGGGGGTTGTGGCTGGCGGTGATCATCACCCCGCCGTCGGCCTTGAGGTGCCACACCGCGAAGGAGAGCACCGGCGTGGGCAGGTGGCTCTTGGAGAGGAGCACCTCGAGGCCGTTGGCGGACAGCACCTGCGCCGCCCGCTCGGCGAATTTCCCTGCCTGGAAGCGGGTGTCGTAGCCCACCACCACCCGTTTCGCCCCCTGGGAGTTGAGGTAATCCGCGTAGGCCTGGGCCACCTTCGCCACGTTGTCGAAGGTGAAATTCGCGCCGATAACGTCGCGCCATCCGTCGGTGCCGAACTTGATGCTCGCCATACCTCGGACATTCTAAGGCTGCAAAGCCGTAGCCATCAGCCGTAAGCCGTCCGCCCTCGGCGGCAGGCTGTGCAGGACGCGTTTTTACCGGGTGGGTTTCGGCTGGATGACGAGCGTGAGGTCGGCGTAGTTGTACAGCGAGCCCGACTCGCAGTAGACCTGGGCCTCGAGCGTGCTCACGGGGGGGTCGAGCGCCTCGGCCGCGGTCACCCGGAGCGTGGCGGTCGTGGCCGTGCCCTCCAGGACGGGCGGGGTGAAGGCGGCGGTGAGGCCGCCGGGCAGGGTGCCGCCCGCTTTGGGGCGCAAGGAGCAGACGACGGGGGCGGCGAAGTCGGCGGCGCGCTCGAGCACCACGGTCGCGGTGGCGCCCTCGGGGTCGCCCTGGGGGACGGTGAGCTTCTGGGGGGCCACGCTCACCCGGAAGGTGAAGAGGTTGCAGCCGCCGAGCAGGCCGAGCAGGAGCAGCAGGGGCAGGGTTTTGGGCATGGGGTCAGTCTACCTTCGGGGGCTGTGGCCGCGCTGACCGCCTTACCTTTGCCCTCGAGGGCAGGTGGTAGACTTCGAGGGCTGTTATGGACTTGCTTTCCTCCCTCAACGAAGCCCAACAACAGGCGGTGCTGCACTTCGAAGGCCCCGCGCTGGTGGTGGCGGGCGCGGGCTCGGGCAAGACCCGCACGGTGGTGCACCGCATCGCCTACCTGCTGCGCGAGCGCCGGGTCTACCCGGGCGAGATCCTGGCGGTGACCTTCACCAACAAGGCCGCCGGGGAGATGAAGGAGCGCCTGGAGAAGATGGTGGGCCCCCACGCCAAGGACCTCTGGGTCTCCACCTTCCACTCGGCCGCCCTGCGCGTCCTGCGGGTGTACGGGGAGTGGGTGGGGCTCAAGTCGGGCTTCGTGGTCTACGACGACGACGACCAGGGCACCTTGCTCAAGGAGATCCTCAAGGACCTGGGCATCGAGGCGCGGCCGGGGCAGTTCAGGGCGGTGCTCGACCGCATCAAGAACCGGCTGGGCGGGGTGAGCGAGTTCCTGCGCGAGGCCCCCGACTTCGTGGCGGGCGTGCCCAAGGAGCAGGCCGCCGAGGTCTTCCAGCTCTACCAGAAGGCCCTGCGCGGCCAGGGCGCCGTGGACTTCAACGACCTGCTGCTCCTGGCGATCCGGCTCTTCGAGGAGCAGCCCGACGTCCTGCGCAAGGTGCAGCAGCGCGCCCGCTTCATCCACGTGGACGAGTACCAGGACACCAACCCCGTGCAGTACAAGCTCACCCGGCTGCTGGCCGGTTCGCTCGAGGCGGGCGGGCCGGGGCCCAACCTGGTGGTCGTGGGGGACCCCGACCAGTGCCTGCCGCCGGACACCCTGGTTCACACCCCGCAAGGGCTGCGCCCCATCGCGGAACTCGAGGCCGGGCACGAGGTCCTGGCGGCCTCGGGCGACGGCAGGCTGGCCCCGGCCCGGGTCGGGTACGTCAAGCGGGGGAGCTACCGGGGGCCTTTGTGGAGGGTGCGGGCCGGGGGCGCCACCCTCCGCGGCACGCCGCACCACCTGGTCCCGGTCCGGATGGCGCCGGAGGCGGGCAGCTACTTCGTTTACCTGATGTACCGGCACGACCGGGGTTACCGGGTCGGCCTGACCAAGAGCCTGCGCTCCAACGACGCGGGGCTCGAGGAGCTGGGCTTCAAGGTCCGGCTCAACCAGGAGCGGGGGGACAAGCTCTGGCTGCTCAAGGTGGTCCCCAGCTACGCGGAAGCCCGCTACCACGAAGCCCTCTTCGCCGCCCGCTACGGCCTGCCCACCGTCTTGTTCCACGGGGAGGGGCGGGGCCTCGAGATGGACGAGCCCTGGTTCGAACGCCTGTACCGGGACCTCGACACCGAAACGGGGGCCCGGCGGCTCATGAAGGACCTGTGGCTCCACCCGGAGTTCCCCCACCACCGCCCGCAGAACGGCCTCAACCGCCAGAGCCTCAACCTCACCGTGTACGGCGACCGGCGGCCCGGCGGGCGGCTGCTGCACCGCGTCCAGTGGTCCTCCGTCCGGGCCGACGTGGCTGAGCGGCTGGGCAGGGCGGGCTTCGCGGTGCGTTCCAACGGCAGGGGAGATTACCGCCTCGAGACCGCTCGGGTGAGCTATCCCGAGGCCCTGGCCCTCGCGAAGTCGGTGGCCCGGCTGGGCGGGATGGAGATCGTGCGGAAGATGCTGATCGGGGGCCGCAGCTACCACCTGATGCCGCTGTCCCACCTGCACCCGGGCATGAAGGTCTTGTTGCAGGACGACAGCGGGGCCCTGCGGGAGGCCGCCGTCGAGGCGGTGGAACAGGCCGACTACGACGGCCCGGTCTACGACCTCGAGCTCGACACCCACCACACCTACCTGGCCGACGGCGTGCTGGTGCACAACTCGATCTACGGCTTCCGCAACGCCGACATCAACAACATTTTGAGCTTCACCAAGGACTACCCCGGCGCCAAGGTCTTCCGCCTGGAGGCCAACTACCGCTCCACCGCCGCCATCCTCAGCGTAGCCAACGCGGTCATCGAGAAGAACACCGCGCGGCTGGAGAAGACGTTGCGCCCGGTGAAGGGCGCAGGCGACAAGGTCAGGCTCTTCCGGGCCCCCAACGCCCGCGAGGAGGCCGCCTTCGTGGCCCGCGAGATCGCCAAGCGCGGCAACTTCGGCCAGATCGCCGTGCTCTACCGCACCAACGCGCAGTCGCGGGTGCTCGAGGAGCACCTGCGCCGCGCGGGCATCCCCGCCAAGCTGGTGGGGGCGGTGGGCTTCTACGAGCGCCGCGAGGTGAAGGACCTGCTGGCGTATGCCCGCGTGGCCGTCAACCCCCTCGACGCGCTCTCCCTGCGCCGCATCGTCAACACCCCCCCGCGCGGCATCGGGGCGAGCACGGTGGGCAAGCTGCTCGAGCACGCCCAGCGGCAGGGGATCTCCGCGCTCGAGGCCTTCCGCCACGCCAAGGACGTGGTGAGCCGGCCCCAGCAGGTCGAGGCCTTCGTCAAGCTGGTGGACGAGCTGGTCGAGGCCGCCTACGACACCGGCCCCCGCGACTTCCTCAAGCGCGTGCTCGACGAGACCGGCTACCTCGAGACCCTCCGCGCCGAGCCCGACGGGGAGGACCGCATCGCCAACGTCGAGGAGCTGCTGCGCGCGGCGGGCGACTGGGAGGAGGAGGTGGGCGGCACCCTGGCCGACTTCCTCGACACCATCGCCCTCACCGCCTCGGCCGAGGAGCCGGCCAAGCGCGTGCAGGACGGTAAACTCGAGGACCCCGACGCCCCGCAGGACCAGGTCACGCTCATGACGCTGCACAACGCCAAGGGCCTGGAGTTCCCGGTGGTCTTCCTGGTGGGCGTGGAGGAGAACCTGCTGCCCCACCGCAACAGCCAGAGCCGCCTCGAGGACATGGAGGAGGAGCGCCGGCTGTTCTACGTGGGCATCACCCGCGCCCAGGAGACGCTCTACCTGAGCTACGCCGAGGAGCGCGAGGTCTACGGCAAGCGCGAGTACACCCGCGAGAGCCGCTTCCTCGCCGACGTGCCCGCGGAGCTGCTGGAGGAGGTCTCGGCCTTCGGCAGCGGCGGCCCGGCGGTGGTGATCCGCCCGGCCAAGGCGCCGGAGGAGAAGAAGCCGCTGAGCGTGTTCAAGGGCGGGGAGAAGGTGCGCCACCCGCGCTTCGGCCAGGGGACGGTGGTGGCGGCGCTCGGCGCCGAGGTCACCGTGCACTTCCCCGGCGTCGGGTTAAAGAAATTGGCGGTTCAGTTCGCGGGCCTCGAGCGTATAGACTGAGTCGATCGTTCTCGCGGGCCGGCCCCCTGAGAACGCGCGGGGGAGTGGATTATGCGCGGATGGCTGACGGCATTGGCGGTGTTTTTCGGCATTTCCTTCGCCAGCGGGCTCGACTTCGGCGTGGGGGTGCGCAACGGCCCCTACGGCAACTTCGCGGGCAACCTGGGCGTCTACCTCGACGGCTCGCCCCTCGACGCGCGCGCCAACCTGGTGGTGGGCGGCCCCAACGGGCTCATCCTCACCGCCGAGGTCATCTACGTGCTGCCCATCGAGTTGATCGTGCGCCCTTACGTCGGCGGGGGCGTAGGCGCGGGGATCACGGTGCGCGGGGGCGACGGCGAGATCACCTTCGCGCTGGGGCGCACCTGGTACGGCTTCGTGAGCGCGGGGGTGCAGTTCCCCGACCGGGGCTACCGGCCCTACCTCGAGGTCGCCCACTTCCTGGGCACCGACACCTTCACGCTCTTCCGCGTGGGCTTCGTGGCCCACCTGCGCATCGTCTGAACGGGCCGCCCGGGGTAATGCTCCGCCGGCGAGGGCGCGGGGTTTTGTAGAATCCCTTTAAGGGAGGCCCCATGAAAAAGCGGATCTTGCTCCTTCTGGCGATCGGTTCGGCGATGGCCGCGGCGCAGGGCGTGCGCCAGCAGGGCTTGGGCGGGCTGGTCCTGCCCGGCCCCGGGGCCGCGCCGTACAACCCGGCCTACGCCGCCTACCCCTCCACCTACGCGGAGGGGGAGGGGTTCCGCCTGCCGCTGGGCCTCCTGCGGCTGCTCCTCCCCCTGTTCCCCGAGACCAACGCCCCGGGCTACTTCTACGACCGCCAGACCTTCAAGGAGCGCTTCGACGCCCTCAGCTTCTACGACCAGCTCACCCACCTCGACTCTTTCCTCTTCAACCCCGCGCGCAGCCCGGACGAGGTGGTTTTCTCCATCGGGAAGGACGCGATCACCATCACCGACGGCCAGGGCAACCCCTTGAACTTCGACTTCAGCGTGGGTGGGGGAGGCCGTACGGCCTCGGCGCTGACGCCCCCGGCGCTCGTGCGCATCCCCCTGCCGACCGGCGTGCCGGGGCTGGACCTCGGCTTCGCGCTCGTCCTCGGCCTCGGCGGCCTCAGCGTGGAGGCCAGCCAGGACCTCGAGCAGGCCATGCGGAGCGGGGACCTCGCCCGCTGCCGGAGCGCCGACCCCTCGCCCTGTGCCCTTACCGGGCGCACCAACGCCCTGGGCGCGGTGGGGCTGAACCTCGCCTACGCCGTCCCCCTGCCGGAGATCCCCGGCTTCGAGGGGAAGGTCTACGCCGGGGTGCGCGGGGAGGGCTTCTACGGCCTGGGCTACCTCGAGGCCCAGGCCACGGCCCGGCCCACCTTCGACCAGGACGGCAACCCCAACGGCACCGAGTACGAGGTGCGCTACTTCTACAGCGTGCCCGGCAACGGCACGGGCTTCGGGGTGCGGGCCGACGCCGGGGTGGTGGTGGACTACCAGGGCTTCACCTTCGGCCTGGGGGTGCGCAACCTGGTGGGCTTCGCCCGCTGGTCGGGCACCGAGGTCACCGTGCAGGACGGGAGCTCGAGCGAGGCGCCGGCGGTGCGCCAGAGCGCGGGCTTCACCCCGGCCGTGTTCCTCAACGGCGCCTACCGGCTTCCCCTGGAGGGCGGGAGCCTCCTCATAGGCGCCGACTTCTCCTCGGCCGACGGCAGCTTCCACCTGGGGGCCGAATACGCCGTAGGGCCCTACCGGCTGCGGGCCGGGGCGGGGCTGCCGGGGCCCGCGCCGGG
>NZ_QXDL01000014.1:0-37480 GCF_003574345.1 Calidithermus terrae | reverse complement strand
CGTTTTACCCGCCGTGCGTCGCCCAGCTCGGCCTCCGCGAAATGCAGGCTGGCCCATTGAACCGGATCCTCGGGATGCAGTTCCATCGTCTCGAACCATACAGGGTTGAGATGTGGGTAATGACAAGCTCTGAAGAGCGGGGAGTCGTCACCAGAATATCCCCTACTTGTAGAAGGTAGCGGGGAACTTCAGACTTATATATGCGCACCGTTTTTATCTCAGTGAGGTCAAGAAAGCCATCTTGGACGTTAGCTACACGCAGGTAGGGCAGTTCTACCGTGTCCGACCCATGGAGTTTTCGGCCTAGGGTTACCCCTGAGGCAATATCTGCAACCTCTATTAAAGGGTGTACCCTCCAGTGTGGAGGCAAAGCGCTTTGGCTTTCGTACTGCTGCAAACTACCTTTCTCATCCAGGCCCCTGGTCAGCAGGTCGTGCAGCAGACCCGCCTTGGCGGCTTTCAGCTTGGCGATGAGTGCCTCGGTGCGCTGGATGGTGGTGTCTATGGTGTCGAGAATTTCGGCAATGCGCTGCTGCTCACGAAACAGGGGGAAATTGACAGGCCAATTTAACAATGTATCCGAGCTAATGCCCTTAACAGTTGACCCAATAGCCTGAGCTTCAATTTTTGGACGGGCATGCTCAAGCCACCAAACAAGGTATTTGGCATCTAGTTGTGAGTTGGGGTAAAGAGCTTTCAGGTCCTGGTTAATGGCTACAGCGCATTGGGCTATGGCAGCTCGGCCCACAGCCATTCTCGTGCAGACAATAGGTACTCCAGCCTCTATAAGATTGGACGCACTAGCCTTAAGCCCTTGTGCTGAGATGTTCTCCTGAGTCCCTTTCAGAGATAAGGCACCTTCCCTGAAGTCCTTGACTGACGCCCAAGGAATATCCCCTGTCCAAAATGCCGCGACCTTACGTGATGGAGTGCCGCCCCCAACTATACGCTCGAGATAGTCTCGAAGGCGACTACGAGACATACCGCAACTCCCGCATAAACTCCGCCAGCTTCCTCGCCGCCTCATCCCGCTCGCGCTCTATCTGCTCGAGCGATACCCGGTACTTGTCCCACAGGTTCTCCAGCGCGGCCACCACCTTGGCGCGGTGGGCGGCCACGTAGCGCTCCAGCTCGGCCTCCAGGTCCTCGCGCAGGAAGCCCAGCACCAACGCCTGCTGTTCGGCCTCGCTCAGCCTGGCCTTGTTGCTGGCGAGCTGGGCTTCGGCCTGCTCCAGCAGTCCCTCCACCCGCTTCTTGGCCTTGCGCAGCTCAGCCTTGAGCTGCTTGAGTTCTTTCTCGCTGAGGGCGGGCTCGGCCTCTTCCTCGGGGGCCTCCTCGCCGTTCTCGCCCTCCTCCGGGCTGGCCTCGGAGAGCCGGGCTTCCAGCTCGGCCCTGTGCTCCTCGGCTTCGTCAAGCTGGCGCATGACCTCCGGCGCGAGCGAGCGCAACAGGCGCTCGCGCCCCACCGTGCTGGCCTCGCCCTCGAGGCTGGCTATCCAGCTATCCAGCAGGCCGCCGAAGCCCTGGGCCATGAGGGTCTTGAGGTGGTAGAGCTGGGCGTTCCACCAGCTCGCCACCACCCCGGCCACCTGGAAGCGGTCGAGCAGACCCACCGGGTTCAGGGCCTGGGAGAACGTCTCCAGCAGCTCGGCCCGCAGGCTCATGAGCTGCTTGTTCTGCGGTAGCGCGGCGATGTGGGCCCGGTGGGCGGCCCACCACGCGGCGAAGGCCCCCCTCAGCTCGTCCTCGCGGGCCTTGACCCCTTCGTCGGCCTCGACCACGGCCTTGAGCTGCTTGCGCTCGGTGAGGTGGGGCTTGAACTGGAGGTAGCCCTCGCGCAGTCCGTCGAAGACGTGGCTGGCCTGGAAGCCGTGGGCGCCGAAGAGGTCGCCCTGGGCCAGCACCTCGCGCACCGGGACGCCGCCGATGAGGTGGGCTTGCACGTCGTGGGGCTCGGGGGGCGGGGCATTGTCGGCGTAGCGGCGGATGTTGAGGTTGTAGTCGTTGGCGGCCAGCTCCTCCACGCTCACCACGCGGGCGTAGCCGGGCACGTCCTCGAAGGCCTCGTAGGTGGTCACTATCTTCTCGACGTGCTCCGGGCGCAGGTAATTCTGCGCCCGGCCCGCGTGGTACTCGGCGTCGGCGTTGATGAACAGTACCTTGCCCTTGCGGCGCTCGGGCTTGGCGCCCTTGGCCCGCAGCACCAGGATGCAGGCGGGGATGCCGGTGCCATAGAAGAGGTTGGGCGGCAGGCCGATGACGGCCTCCAAGAGGTCGTCCTCGAGGATGCCTTTGCGTATCTTCTGCTCCTCCCCGCCGCGGAAGAGCACCCCATGGGGCATGACCGTGGCGACCATGCCGTCCTTGCGCAGCACCGCGAGCATGTGCTGCAGGAACATCAGGTCACCCTTTTTGCCGCCGGGCGGGGTGAAGCCGTAGCGGAAGCGGCCCTTCAGCTCCATGTGGTCGGGGTCGTAGTTGAGCGAGAAAGGTGGGTTAGAAATAACCCGGTCGAAGAGCATCAGGCTGCCATCTTCCTCGCGGTGCAGGGGGTTGGCGAGGGTGTCGTCGTTTTGGATGTTGGCGTCGCTGATGCCGTGCATCAGCAGGTTCATCTTGCAGATGGACCACACCCCGCCGTTGGGGTCCTGGCCGTAGAGCCCCAGGTTGTTGGGGTTGCCCCCGTGCTCCTCGACGTACTGCTTGCTGATGATGAGCATGCCGCCCGAACCTACCGCGGGGTCGTAAATTCGCATGCCCTCCTGCGGCTTGAGGATACGCACCATCAGCCGCACCACGTCGCGCGGGGTGTAGAACTCCCCGCCCTTCTTGCCCGCCGAGTCGGCGAACTCCTTGATGAGGTACTCGTAGGCCGCCCCCAGCAGGTCGGGGAACTCGAAGTCCTCGTCGCGCAGACGGTACTTGTTGAAGTGCAGGATGAGCTCGCGCAGGCGGCTGTCGGGAATGCGGCTTTTGCCCACGGTGCGGTTGAAGTCGATGTGCTGCAAGACCCCCTCGAGCTGGGGGTTGGCCTCCTCGAGGGCCTCGAGGGCCTTGTTCAGGCCGCTGCCCACGTCTTTGTGCAGTTCGTTGAGGATGTAGCGCCAGCGGGCCTTCTCGGGTACGAAGAACAGGCCGGGCCCGGTGTACGACGTGCGGTGCTCGGCCCGTTTGCGGGCTTCCTCCTCGGTGCGCCCGAGCTTTAGCTGTTGGTTCATTATTTCCTCATAGCGCTGGTCGAAGACGTCGCTGGCGCGCTTGAGGAAGAGCATGCCGAAGATGTACTCCTTGAATTCCGAAGCATCCATCCGCCCGCGCAGGATGTCGGCGGCGGCGAAAAGGTGGCGCTCGAGATGGGACAACGTCAGGCGTGGCATTGGCCTGCCCATTCTATGGCGCAGCGGGTCCCCTGGTCATCCTGCGCCCGCAGGGGGAGCCGCTCGTGTCGGGCTTACCTGGCACGCTACCGCCCTTTACTCGAGGGTGTGGGGCCCTAAGCCCCACGCCCTCGCCAGCCCTCGCACGAGGGAGACCCCCAAACCCACTGCTTCGGCCATTTTCGACGAACAGGAAAAGAGCCCTCTTGCGCTATACTGAAGATAGAAGGGCAAGTACAGGAGGCGGCTGGAACAACCAGCCGCCTCCTGCTTTTCTCCCCCTCTACCAGCTCAGGAGGATAGACACCACGCTTACGACAAGCAACAACGCCGCTCAGAGCACAAGCCACCGCCAGCAGGCCGGGCCCTGCGCTAAGGCTCCGGGCCCCGGCCACCACCGGCTAGAGGGGCGGGACCGGGCCCAACCGCCCGGCCACCCCCCACCAGAGCAACCAGACCATGCGGGCCCGGCCGGGTGGCCGGGCCATAGTTTCGCAGACGGGCAGTGCCCGAGCGGGCGATAAACCCGTCCTGGAGGGCACACTCGCCACCGAGAACCGCAGCGCATGAACCACTGACGACACGACCCCCGAGGCCCGCAGCCTCGGGGGTCGCTCAGGGAGGAGAAACCTATGACCCAGCAGGCCACTACACCCACCCCCCGGCCGGCCCATAGTTTCGCAGAAGAAGGGCAGGAGAATGAGGAATAAACCCGTGCCGCACGACACTAGCTCATCTGGCACTTCCCGCGCAAGGAAGTCTCGAGCCTACTTCCAAACCTCTGCCTATGTTCCTGAGCCAGCAGCCCTTTACATTGAAGGGCTGCTGGCAAGGCATAACCCGCATAGCAAAGTTTTTTTCAAGCATGTTCTGGTGTCTGGCCTGAGCCGCAGTGCGTCAGACCGGGGTTACGTACCCGTGCCATCCAAACTTATCGAGCGGTGCTCGAGGAATGCCGACATCCGGGCGTTGGAGCGGGAGGGGCTGCTAGAGGTCAGCAGGTACAGCCGGAAGGAGGGGAAGTGCCGTGAGTTCCGTGTGCCCTTGCCCATCCTCAGGGAATACCTGCGGCTGGTGATGCAGCACCTGGACGCCCCTCGGGTAGAGCTTTTCGACCCTCGGCCTGCTGGAGGGCTGCTTAGGTCGGTGTACTCCGACGAGTCCGGGCACGCCTACCCGGTGTTGCTCCGGCGAGCCACGGGGGTCATCGAGCCGAACGGGCTCTGGAACCTCAAGGCGTCTCGCAGTTTTCTCGAGGAGCAAAAAGCGGCGCTCGAAAAGCTCGAGGAGCGCCTCGAGGCATGCTTTGGCAGCCCGTACTATCCCCAGACCCTGCACACATACGAGCGAGCCCTGCGGCGTTTCGCTCACGACGTGATGGGGGTGAACGCCATCCTGGCCAACCGCACTGGGGAATTGCGCGATGGGGTCATCCGGTACCGCGTGCCGTACATCCCAACCCTCACCGGTCGGCTCAGCTTCATTGGCGGCGGGGCGCAAAGCTGCACCCGCGAGATGAAAGCCGCAGGGTATAGCGGCATCCCGGACATTCACAACTACGACCTGGTGTCGAGCCAGGCGGTCATTTTGGTGGACTTGCTCGCCGAGGCAGGCCTGCCCACGGACTGGCTCGGGGAGTACCTCGTCACCCCCAAGGAGTGCTACGCCGCGCTGGCTGGGCTGAGCGTCGACGTCTGGAAGACCTGCCTCTACGCCGTCTTCATGGGGGCCGAGTTGCCGGAGCCGTCCCAGCTTCACCTCGGCCGGGGCGAGGTCCGGCGGGTCTTGCTCAAGGCGGTGGGCGAGGAGGGTCTCCTGGCAGCCTACAGCAGGTTCTACGAGGTGGTGAAACCTTTCTACGAGAAGAGCCTCAAGCCCTGGCACCGCCACCTCCGCGGGAGATGGCTAAAGGAGAACGGCAGGGTAGGCAGAGGGGGGAAGAAATACGTCCGAAACGCGGTGGGCATGACCTTGTGCGTGAGCGAGTACCGCTTGAGTGAACTCCCCCGCAAGCTGGCGGCATTCCTCCTCCAGGGCAAGGAGGCCTACTTCATCCACACGCTCACGGTGCTGTCGCACAAGTATGGCTTCATAGTAGTCGCCAACGAGCACGACGGCCTCGTGACCCTCGGGGAGATACCCGAGGAAGCCGTGGAGGAGGCCAGGAAACGGACCGGGATGGGTTACGCCCGGCTCCAGGAGAAGGACTTCGTCGGTAAACGGTCCTGAATGAAGCATCGGTGCAACTCGGCCGTGACGGCCCTGCTCGAGGTGGAAGCCCCTCCTCAGGGGTTAGCGGTGGTGGTAGTATCTCCAGTTAAATGAGCTGTCGCCACTGCGGAGCGTTTCCACCGAAGCCTTTGTCAGGCCGAGGGGTTGCCGGGCTGAAGCGTCGAGAGCAAGGCCCTGTACCGCGACCTACCGCCCCAGCACAGCCGGAGGCGCTATGAGCCTGGAGAATACCCTGCGTGACCTCCAGCAGCAGCTCAGGGAGCCGGCCGCGCCGCGCCTCAACGAGGCGCAGACCGTCCAGGTGGTCGTGCTCAGGCTGCTGCAAGCGCTGGGATGGGATATCTGGAACCCTGCGGCGGTGTGCGCCCAGAGGAACAGCGGCGGCGGTAGCGGGGCCTACGTGCCTGACTTCCTGCTGTTGGTGGAGGGCAAAGCCCGGTTGGTGGTCGAGGCCAAGGCCCTCGGGGCCCGCTTCTCCGCCAACGAGGCCACACAGGCCCTGAACTACGCCGTGAAGCACGCCGTGCGCTGGGCCGTGCTCACCGACGGTCGCACCTGGCACTTCTACGACAAGAACCTCACCATCCACTCGCCTCCCGAGGAGTGCCTACAGGTCACCATCGACCTGCTCGACCCGGACGCGAAGGCCTACCTCGAGCGGCTCCTCGCCCACAAGGTGTGGCGCGACCCTAAGGCGGACGAAAGGGTCGCCGCCGAGGCCGAGCGTGTGCAGGCTAGCATCCGCAAGCGGCAGTCGCTCACCGACATCAAGAACAAACTGGCGGCAGCACTGACCCAGGCTTACAAGGCGACACCCGAGGGGCTGGACAGGGCCATCCGCAACGAGCTCGACCCCAGCGAACAGCAGTTGGCGTTCGAGTACCTGGCACAGCTGCACGGTAGCTTGCTGAAGGCGGGGGAGCCGGAGGAAGGGCAGCCCCGCCCTTTGGGGGCGGGGCCCACGGACCCTGTCACTACCCTGCACCAGGCGTTCAAGGACTACGTGAAGCCAGGGAACGACAAGGGGGTGGCAGCTACTCTTCAGGGCTCTCAGCTCGCGGTACGGAACTGGAGGGACCTTCTCCACGGAGTTGCACAGGCTTTTGTGTTGCTTGGGCGAGGGGACGAGTTGCGAAGGACGAACCGCGTCTATGTGTCAGTAGATGAGCTGCGGAAGCAAAACAGTGGCGAGCCTTATCTACCCAGTGCGTACCGTGAGCTCAGCAACGGCAAGGTCTTTTTTGTCCATGGTGGGGCTGACGAGAGCCGGCAACTCCTAGAAGAACTCCTCACTCAGCTGGGGGTGCCGCAGGGGGTGCTCGAGGTCGAATATAAGGGCAAGAGCCATAAGCTGCCCAGTGGGGCCGCTACCGCGTCAAGGCGTTAGCCCAGAAACACGCTCTCCCGGTGCCACTGGGGAGCGGTCGGTAGAGTACCGCTACGGTTTGGCACTGGCCTTTGGCTAGCGGTATATCTCGCCGTTCTCCTCGGTAATGAGTATCCGGTCGCCGTACTTCTCCAGCTCCAGCACCACATAGGCCTTGCCCGAGAGAGTCTTGTCCGCCCGGCTCACCCGGTAGGTGTAGTCAAAGCGCACTCGGCGGGTCGAGCTGGTCGAGGCCAGTGTGGCTATCTCCGAGATGCGCTCATAGCTGCGCCGGGGCCAGCGCGCGAAGTAGGCGCGCTTGTCCTCGAAGACCGCGTCCTTAGCGATGATGCCCATGCTGTAGTAGCGCACCGTGTCGGCGTAGAGCTTCAGTGAAGCCTCGGCGCTGCCCGCTGCTCCGGCCTTGAGATAGTCCTCCACGAAGGCCTCGACCTCCGCGTCGTCCAGCACTGCCGCGGTGGGGTCGGAGGGCGCCGGGGCGGCGGGGGCAGCGGTCACGGTGACCGGCGTGAACCCTTCGGGCAGCTCGTAGATGCCCGCCTCCGCCAGGCGGATGCACTCGTCCACGTAGGCCTTGCGCTTCTCGGCGGCCTGGTCCCAGACGTGCTGAGGTGCGCTGTAGACTCCAGGCTTGTCGGGGTCCTCGGTACCGTTGAGGCGGACGTAGCTCCAGTACTGCTGCTTGGCCTCGTCGCGGCACTGCGCCAGGAAGGTCGCCCGCTTGGCCTTGGCCTGCTCCTCGCGCTCGAGCTGCTGGCGTTGCAGCTCGAGCCGAGCTTGCTCCTGACGCGGGACGAGCACCAGGAAGTAATACCCTACCCCCAGCGCCACCAGCCCGGCCAGCAAAGCCAAAAAGACCCTGAGGTCAAACCTCATATGCCCCATTCTAGGGAAACTGAGGCGGAGGCGGCTCAGCCTCCGCCTCAGTTCTATCGGCCAGTATTATCCGAAAATGGCCCAATGTCTCCACTTGCCAAACGATGTCTCCCAAACTAAACTGGAATTCGAGGAGGGCGTTTTTGCGTACCGGACAGGGAAAAGGGGCCGTTAGCTCGGCCCGGTAGAGCACTCGTCTCCAAAACGAGGTGTCGGAGGTTCGAATCCTTCACGGCCCGCCAGACCGTCCAGGACGCAAGAGTTTGAAAAATAAAGTTACTCGGCCTGCTGCCCTAGTCTAGACGTCAAACCCTGGAGGGCAGCATGACCATTTCTGAGGCCATCGAATACTTCCTCTCGGACCACCGTAGGCTCGGTTCGCGCCCGGCCGCCACCCAGTGGGGGTGGGACGCCCGGAGGATCGCCGGGTACGCCGGGCGGGCCTACCGCCCGGTGCTGCGGGACTTGAATCGCTGGGAGGAGCGGGGGCTGGGGGGCTCGGCCGACGGCGCGGCCCCGGGTAACCCTAGCCCCATCGGTGTGGACCGGCGGGCCTAGCTAGAGGAGAGGCTGGCCGAAGGGCGCACCTGGACCGCCGGAGCCCCGGCCGAGGCTTTGCGCCGGTGTGTGCTGGGGATGGGTTCCACCTGGAAACGCGACCGCTACGTTCCGGTGGAGCGCCCCGACCCTGGGCTGCTGTCGCGACACCAGGCCGGCTTGGAGACCTTGAAAAGGGGGCGGAGGAAGGCCGTCTGGTCCTGAAGTACCTGGAGACCCTGGCCCGACAGGCCTGGCACGAGGGCAAGCTGACGGTGATGGTGCGGACAACGCCGGCTCCACCACGCCAGGCTGGCCCAGGCCCGACGCCCTGAATGGGAGCGGCAGAACTTCTACCTGCGCGATAGCCCCCCTACTGCCCCCACCTCAACCCCATCGAGACGGTCTGGCGTAAGCTCAAGGGCTTTCTCCTGCCCCGCAGGCGCTACGCCACCAAGGACGGCCTCAAGGCCGCCGTCCTCCCCGCCCCGCATCTCCTGGGTGCTGCCCCTATTCTGCATTCTTAGCATACAGCCCTTTAGTGCTCTCCCTGGTGGCCTACCTTCTGGCCCATCAGGTGAAGCTGAGTCCACTGGGAGCCTCCTTGAGCTGGAGGGAAACCGCGGAGCTCACGGCAAAGTTGCTTTTCCCCGACCTTCTCCTGGGGGTGGTACTCAGGGAGTTCTACCTTCTAGGCCTCTGGTTCCCATCGGGGGTAGGGCTTCAGGGTGCATGCTCCTGCGCGCTATATGGGAGATGCAAGTATTGAGTATAGGTACCTACTACTTGATCTGGGTAAAGAGCATTGGCGCTAGAATAGATTCAGCGCTGTGTAAGTAGAGCAGCCATCTTAGTGAATGATAAATGACCACGGTAAGGGTTGTGTCTCGGATACCATCAATCCTGAAGAGGTTACACCGATGGACCAACTCGCGAAGCTTTTCTTCGAACTTTACCGCGCAGCTTCTGAGACAGACGTAGACCAGATAATTGCCCGCTACCCGCAGCATTTTGAAAGCCGTACAAACTGGAGGCCCTACGGTCGCGACGAGAGCTACTTCGCGGTAATAGAGAACCAGCAGGCATCACCTGTGCCCGCGTTGGTTGAGAAGATCACTAACTCAATCGATGCGATCCTGATGCGCCGCTGCCTCGAGAGTGGGCTCGATCCCCGCTCCCCGCAAGCACCCCGTTCCATCGAGGAGGCAGTGCAGTGTTTCTTCCCAGAAGCCCGCAACTGGGACCTCTCGATAGAGCGTAAGAAGCAGGCCGAGAACATCCAAATCATCGCTGACGGGCCCAAGCTCAATCCTTCGCTTGTGATCTATGATAACGGCGAGGGGCAACACCCCGAGGACTTCGAGACAACCCTGCTCTCGTTGCTGAGAGGGAATAAGAACGAGATCCGCTTCGTCCAGGGCAAATACAACATGGGCGGGGCAGGAGCCATCGTCTTTTGCGGGAAGAAGCGCTATCAACTCGTTGCTTCCAAACGTTACGACGGCTCCGGAGATTTCGGCTTCACCCTGATCCGCCGTCACCCTATGACCGAGGTGGAGCGTGAGACTCGGAAGAACACGTGGTACGAGTATCTGGTAATTAACGGGAAAATTCCATCATTCCCCATAACCGAGCTCGATCTCGGACTTTACAACCGGAAGTTCACTACCGGAACGGTGATCAAGCTCTACTCCTATGACCTACCTGCTGGCTCTCGCTCAGTGATATCTAGAGATCTAAACCAGAGCATTAACGAGTACCTCTTTGAACCTGCATTGCCGATCTATACCATCGATACTAAAGAGCGTTACCCCGACGACCGCAACCTCCAACGTGAGCTCTTCGGGCTCAAACGCAGGCTCGAGGAAGAGAACAGTAAATACGTCGAGAAATCCTTCTCCCAGGAGTACTCCGACGATACCATTGGCCGCATCAAGATCACCTGCTACGTCTTTAAGGCGCTCGTCGAGGACAAAGACGCACAGGCCAGCCGGGAGTCCATCCGTAGGGAGTTCTTCAAAAACAATATGTCGGTGCTGTTCTCGCTTCATGGCCAGGTTCACGGCCACTTCACATCCGAGTTTATTACTCGGTCGCTGAAATTCCCGTTGTTGAAAGACCACCTGTTGATTCATGTGGACTGCACTGGAGTCAAGCTGGAGTTCAGGAACGAGCTGTTTATGGCCTCGCGGGATCGCCTGAAGGACGGTGAGGAGTCACGGGCGCTGCGGGCTAAGCTTGCTGAGCTGTTAAAAGACAGTGAGCTCAAGGACATCTATAAGCGCAGGAGGGCCTCACTGTCGGTTGAGTCGTCCGATTCCTCCGATCTACTCAAGCGCTTCAGTAAGAATCTGCCACTCAGCCCCGAACTTACACGGCTCTTGGACCAAACCTTCAAACTCGAGGCCAAGTCCCCAAACAACAGGGCTAAGGAGGCTGAGGCCGGGACAAAACAGAACCCACGTGCAAACAAGCGGGAAGAGCCTAGCTTTAATCCCAGGCGTTTTCCCTCCATCTTCAACATTCAGGTCAAGAACAAGGGTGAAGATGGGCTTCCCTTGGTCCAGGTACCCCGCGGTAGCGAGCGAACGATTCGCTTCAGCACCGATGTAGAAGATCAGTATTTCGACCGCACCTCAGAGCCAGGCGAGCTGCGGCTCGCGCTGCTCAGCTACAGCTCCAATAAGACAGATGGCGGTAGTGCCCGCGGGAATCCCAGCAACTTGGAGAGTATCCTTCATGTAGCTAAAGCGAGCCCAGACTCAGGAACGATCCGGGTTGTAGTCAAGCCCTCAGAGAAACTGCAGGTGGGGGATGTCCTTAAGATCCGAGCCGAGCTTTCTGCGCCGGAAGGGAATTTAGAGCAGGTCTTCTGGATCAGGGTAAGCGAACCCGCGCAGGAACAGCGTCCCGAGCCCCAACCTGAACCTGAACCCCTTGGCTTGCCAGGGTTTGTGCTGGTTCGCCAAGAAGCCCAAGGCAATCGAGTGAGGAGCTGGAGCGAGCTCGAAGCGGTGGGCATTCCCATGAACCACGCTGTGGTGGTACATCCGTTAGTGGAAGGGGATACCCTCGAGACCGTGTATATCAATATGGATAGCTCCGTGCTTCTCAACTATAAGTCGAGGCTCACCACGCAGGACCAGCTCGAGGTGGCCGAGCGCAGGTATATCACTTCGGTCTATTTCCACACACTGTTTCTGTACATGATCTCTAAAAATCGCCGGTGGGCGCCGTACCGCCAGGGAACAGAGGGTGCCGAGGATGAGTCCCCGGACCTAGCCGAATACCTCAAGGATGTCTTCGCCAGCCACTACGCGGAGTTCCTGCTCAATTTTGGAACTGGTGATCTCATCGCTAGTCTTGCGGATTAACAACCCTGATCAGCAAGCGAATCGCTGAGGGACGGGCTTATTTTTGGATGACTTGGTAGTATGCTTCCCCAATAAGCTTCGCTGCTGTAGATATCTCATCCTCGGTGTTGAAGCGTCCGACGCCGATCCGCAATGTACTATAGGCCCTTTGCCATGAAAGCCCGAGGGCTAGGAGAACGTACGAAGGCTCGGGTGCCCCTGAGTTGCAGGCTGCGCCGGTACTAAGCATGAGTTCTGGAACGTTAGCTAGTAAGGCCTCTGCATCCGTACCCGGCAGGTAGAGGCTGCTAGTGCCAGGCAGGCGCTGCTGAATATCTCCGTGGATTTCTATTTGTGGGATGTAGGACTGTAGCAGCTGCTCGAGTCTGTCTCGGAGTGCAGCGATGCGAACCATTTCTCCCTCGAGTTCCTCTGCACTGATTCGGGCGGCTTCGCCGAAGCCGACAATGGCGGGGACATTATGAGTGCCGGATCGCAGCTCCCACTCCTGGCCTCCGCCATAGCCTAGCGGAGCGATCGGGATTGCGCGCGGGCCGCCGCGAATAAACAAGGCGCCTACACCCTTCGGACCGTAAAACTTGTGTGCGCTTATGGACATCAAATCCACATCGAGTTCGTCTACATCTACGGGAATCTTGCCAACAGCTTGTGTCGCATCCGTATGAACAATCGCACCGTACTCATGAGCTAACTCGGCAATCTGCCGTAAGGGTTGGATAGTACCAACCTCATTATTGGCAAGCTGAGCAGAGACGAGCAACGTACACTCGTCAAGGTTAGTGGCAAGGGCGTCAACGTCGATACGCCCTTTGCTATCTACATCAAGCAAAACTACTTTGAAGCCCTCTTGCTCTAACTGTTTACCTATGTTCAAGATAGCCTTGTGTTCTGACTTAAAAGTGATTATTTTTTTTCGATTGCCTGAGTGAGATCGTGCAATCCCTAATATTGCAAGGTTGTTGCTTTCGGTTGAGCCTCCAGTAAAGATAATTTCTCCGCTCGCTGCTCCGATAAGTCTCTCAACCTGTGTTCTAGCCAGCTCTATGGCCCGGGCTGCTCTTTGCCCTGCCAAGTGTTGACTCGAGGGGTTCCCAAAATACAGATGGAAAAATGGCAGTATGGCATCAATAACCCTAGGATCACAGGGGGTGGTTGAGTTGTTATCGAGGTAGATTTCGGCTATCGCAGATGGATTCATTTAGCTGATGATTGTTTTCCATTGCTCAGAGGTCGCTCTTTGCCATAAAATTGACGATTATAGTGTTTCCAGGAATTGCAAACCTTTCTCAAATGAATCGAAGGTAATATCTGCAGCATGCCGAAGCATTGCAAAATATCTTACATCTCCACTTCTAACCATTGGTGTTTTTTCGTCAACCAAGATTATCAATTTCCCTAAGGCTTTAGCGTATCCCAGCTCTAGGCTCAAGGCGTAGCCTGCAGGGTTAGAAAACTCCAAATACGCAAAAAAAATATCACATAAGCGTATCGCAAATAAATCCCAAGCTGTGTACTCACTTGATTCAGTGAGGTTATGTTTACGAGGGTCAATATAGCTGAAGTGAGGTGCTTGCTGGATTACACGGTCTTGCCATCCCGAATGAAAACCTCCAGCGAGATAAACGTGTTTTCCTTTCATTGCTGTGCTCCTTTACTGGAAGCTCGGTAGTCTGAAGCGAACATGCTAAAGGGTGTTCTTAGTGACCGAGCAGTGAACCTAAAGTATCTCTCTAAAAAAAGGAAGATGATTACTAGTAAAATCAGCCATCCAGTATAGCTGAACCGAAGAGGTGTGAGCCCTAGGCTTTGATAGTATGTGGAAAATAAGGCAGTACTTAGCCATACAATTGCCAATACTGCTAGGGCTGATGCAATACCAATATTAAACTGAGCGGTAAACGTGAATCTTATTATGGTTGATCTATCAGATGGGCTAAGTCGGCTCATGACTGAACTTCTAAGGTCCCTAAATAAGCCTTTCGCCTTCTCAGTATCTTTTAGATCGCGGCCATAAATACGCTCATGGGCCGACACAAAGCTAACTTCCCCCATGGCTAAAGTCATTAACATAGTTTCGGGCATCAAATAGTAAGGATTATAGTCGGCCCGGACTTCTCTGTATAGATAGATTATGCGGCTTATTATGAATTCAAAGAATGGAAGAACCACCGTTACGGCTATGCTATTAACAAGGTGTCCAACTGTATAGCAGACAGGGACAAAAATAAGCCAGCCGTTTACATCTTCTGGAATAACGGTACTTAAACTGAGGAATGTGGGTTGGCCCAAGATTACCCATAAACCCAGTACAAGGGCTGCTCCAGGCAGCACAAGGCCGATAAAGTCGAGAAAGAACCGATCAGCTGCAGAGATAATGTTTTCTGTTTCCATCTATATCAGTCTAATGTGGTGGCAAGTTGCTTTTATTGTCATAGCTGACAGACTAAACAGCCCTGAACTTCATCTTCATCACTATACGAACCCGTGAATGCCTCTGCGAGTGTACGCGGCCGACGCCGCTTCTCAGCTCGCTCCCGGCGCTTGGCCTCCTCAGCCTTGATCTGCGCGACGCGCTCGGGACGAGAAAGCTCCTCGAGGCTCTCCCCCTGCACCCAGGTGTAGCCCTGTTCGACCTTCTCGTACGCTTTGGCCTTCTCGAAGAGGTCAGGGTGTCGCTCGAGCAGTCCCACCCACTCGATCTTGCGCTGATAGAAGCAGAAGTAACAGCCGGAGCGTGAGCGCCACTCGTAGTATTTGGGCAGGCCGATGCCGCTCTCCTCGAGGATGCGGAACACGTCCTCCTTTACCACCCCGTCGTCCTTGAATGGAAATACCGGGATAATGTTGGGCTTGGTGGAAATATACCCCTCGCGGTTCTCATCGGCTCGGATGCCCACGTAGAGATAGACCGGGTCATCTCCGATATAGCGCTCGAAAGGCTCGATCTTAAGCTTGCGAGTACACCAGCGCATCGAGGGTGAGGGTAGGTAGCCGCGAAACATATCTAAGTGGTGATCGAACCCCCGTTCACCCAGACCCGCTGAGAGCCGGATCACCTCCTTCCCAAGAAACCCTTCAATCCGGGCCAGGTATTCGTAAGTTTCGTCAAGCTCCTTATGGGTGTCACAGAAGACATATTCCATCTCGAGCCCCGGACGGGTTTGGCGCAGGTAGACGGCCAGAGCCGTGCTATCCTTACCTCCGGAGATCAGGCAAACGTGCCGTACCTTGGATTGACTCAACGCTGTCTCCTTTCAATCTCCTGTTGTAGTAGATGAGAGAGGGCAGCCAAGCGCACCTGGCGGCTAACCTTACCCTCCATTTTCTTCAAGACTTTAGCCAGTTTCTCGGATAGTGCCTGTACCTCGGGCATTTGCTCGTCGGATACCGGGATGCTTTCCCGCACCTCCTTGAGCTTGCTCTCCAGCACGCCGACATGGATAACCCTGCTAGCCAGGCTACGCTGCTTCTCCAAACCAAGCTCCTCGAGACGCACGAAGTCACTATAGAGGTACTGTAGGCGTACCTGAAGATCCACCACATCATTGTCGGTCCAGATGCTCGGAGGCTTTCCTGCCATGACCACTTGGCCAATAACCTCGCGCCAGTCTCGGTCGTCCAGTCCCCCTGCAGCGTTAACAAAGCGGGAGAGGTCGCCGCTGACAGTGAGCCCCTTGAGCGGCTTGGTGCGCTCACGCAACTCCGTTCTGAGTGCTTCGGTTGTGGTACCAGCCAGGTTAAACGTGGCCTTGACTAAGCTTTCGATCTGATCTAGCAGTTTCGGGTAGGCTTGATAGAGGGCGAGGAGGCATTTATGGAGACGTTCGGCTAGCAGCCGCTCAGCTTCGGGTTGAGTGGGGTCAATGCCGAGCAACCCAGGGACTTCCTGGAGCAGCAGCGTATGAGGATCTTTGGCCCTGAGCAGGGCCTCTCGAAGCTCCGCGGCAACGAGTGGGTCCAAGCGGCGGGTCTTCTTGGCAAAGTCAGGGAGCTGCATGACGGAAACCACAAGCGGCTCAGCGACCCGCAGCAGCGGCGACCCACCCCGAGCCCGCATGTTAATCCCGAGCTCAATAATCACCTGCTGGATGGCTTCAAGGGTATTGCGACCTTCGGAAGTGAAGGCGAACCGTTGAATTTCGAAGTTCTCCGGTGCATGGATGAGGAGCTGAAGCAGCTCTTTGTTGAGACCTACGAGAAAGAGCCCTTCGCGGTACAGTGCGATCTCGCCAGGCTTGTCCAGGATTGCCGCCAGTAGTAGCAGTGGAAGGGGGCCGTCGCGCAGGCCATAGGGCGGCGCTTTAAGCAGGTCATACAGCTCCACCAGCGGGCGTCGACCTCGGTGTGTAGTTTCAAGAAACCCTTCCATCGCTTCCCAGACCGGCGCCCATTCCGGGTTCCGCGGCGGCCCGATCTTCCATCCGGCATCTTGGTGGTGAAAGCCGCCCGCACGGATAAACGACTCGTACATGCTCACTTCAGCGGGAGTACCCTCGATCCCGAATCGGTCGGCTCGCTCGTTGAAGACCATCCGTTCGACCAGCTCGTTGAGCGCCGCCTTTGCAGCGGAGGAGAGCTTCCTGCGATTCAAGAGTTCGTTCCTCAGCCTAGGGGCTTTGTGAAAGGTCCGGTCGCACAGGCTGGACAACCAATTCTGGAAGGAGGGCCCGTCTTTAGGCCGGTAAATCTCACCGTAATGCACCCAATCTAAAGCCTCGGGTGCGAACCGGTGACCCCTCAAGCCGAAGACTCGCCCGGCGATGGTTTCGAGCTGCTCTTGGGCGGCACGAAGGTTGGCCTCAAGTTCTGATCTTGCTGCCCGATCTCCCTCCAAGTCAGGTGTATTGCGTTCAACCCAGCGCCAGTTCTCTACCTGGGCTAGTGCCCGCTCCAGGCCTACTATCGGTTTAGGAAAGGCGTAGATTTCGAGGGGAGGCCCGTCAGTGGTCCGCTTGACCGCCTCCCGGATCAGGTTGGCTCGAGTGGTTTCGTCCCCGGTCAGCACAAAGGTAATCTTTCCGTCAGCATCGCCCTGGACTGAGGCCTTGTCAGCAGCGCCGTCTACGCCGTCAGTTACGGCCAGTGTGAAGTAGCGCAGCGTGCCCGTTCTTATGTAGTGCGCACGAGCCACGAACGGCCTAAGTTCGACCTGACGGGATAAGCGGGTGGCTAGGTTCTCTTCGAGGAGGTGCTGGCTCGCTTCGCGATACCGCTCGTCGAGGTTGATGTCTGAGCCTTCCCAAAGACCGTAGGCTTCTTCAAACCTGCGGAACACGATGATCGAGGCACGCTCGAGGTATTCCAGAACATCAGGCAGCTCTCCAGTATCCCCCAAAGCCAGTGACAGGGTCTCAGCATCAGCCTTCAAGCCTACTGCCTTCCCGTAGATCCACAAAAGACCCAGCGCCTTCACTACCGACCGGGTGAGGGGCGGGGCCTCTGCCCGTATGCGGTCTATAGCTGCGTCGATTTCAGCCCACCGCCGGCCCAAGCTGCCTTTATATAAGCTCGGTCCCAGGGTGGCTCCGACATAATCGTAGAGCTGGTCGAGGCGGTACAGTGGCGGAGGATCCGCACTCCAGTTAGCAGAGTCGAGGAATTCCTGGAAGCCGTACGGCTCCCGACTCGTGAGGAAGGAGAACAGTGAGCGTTCGTTCTGAGCGAGGGGACCGCGGAATAGGGGCGAGAGCAGAGTAGCAGTAATCGGTTCGATGGGGATACAGCTTGGAAGCAGTTCGTGGAGCGGCAGACGTATCCGGCTTTCATCCAGGGCCTTGGAGTGAATGGTCCGTTCGATAAGTTCACGATAGCGGTGAGTGAGCGACGGGGTGAACTCGTGTTCAATAGCCGCCCCGATCAGTCGCAGCACCTGCTCGTGGGGTTCCTGAAAAGCTACATCCTGGAACCGACCCTGGATTTTCTGCCACTCGATCTGGCGCAGTTCGCTCTCCCTGTCCGCATAGGCGGTAAATCCGCTGTGCAGAATGGTCATCACCACGAACGGCACCGGGCTGCGGGAGGCAGCCTCGGCTAGGTACTGCATTATCAGCAAGTCAGAGTCGTCCTCTCCGGAAGCGATGTGCTCGAGGAACTTCCCAAACTCGTCCACGATCAGCATGAGGCCGCTGCGCCCGTGATGGACGGCAACTTGGGCTGACCGCTCGAAGATGGCACTAACCTCGGCGTCGGTTGGTTGACTGCCAGAGGCTAAGGCCTTGATCTCCCCAGATAGGGTTGAATCGATTGGGTCTATTGCCTTGGCTAACCCGGAGAGGAGCGCCGCCGCGAGGGAGGCCTTCTGCCCCACTACGAGAACTGGGATCAGGGGTTTGAACCCTCTGGGTAGCCAGCGCTTGAACTCGCCAGCCTCAGGGTGATTGCCAAGTCCTTCGGCCAGCAACCTGGAAAGGAAAAGGGCGAAGGCCGACTTACCAGAACCGTAGGGTCCAGTGATTGACCAAGCCCGAATACCCTTATCACGGGATAGCTCTTCCAGAATCCACTTGGTCAGGCTTCTTACCGTCGGCGTGACCAAATAGCCGCTAAAATCCTCAGCGGTTTCCCAGTCCCGCGCGAGCTGCACCGATCGGTGGAAACGGCCCCGCACTAAAACCCGTCCTTTCGGGTCCTTGATCACCCCCTCACCCCCCGGTAGTAAATCTCTAGGGCTCCCATAGGGTCAGCGATGCCACAGCCCGTCCGCAGAATTTGCTTGACCCCGGCTGTTTCGTCGTAGGCTAGACCCGCCCAAGCCGGCAGGTTTTCGAACCGCTCAACCAGGGCATTGGGGGTGAGCTTGAAGGCGGCACCAGGGCTGCCTGGTCCGTGGGCTATACGACCGATATCCAAAGTTTGGCGTTCGGGTGCGGCCACCGTCCAGTACCGAAGCAAGGCGTACACGAACACTTCGTCAGGCAAGGTGGGTTGCCGTCCCCGAGTGAAGGCGTAAGTCTTCTTGTCCAGCTCACGGATCAGTCCAAGCTCGACCATCGGACAGTCGAAGGTTTCTTCCAAAGCCACAGTCAGGCTCGGCTCGGAAGGGACATAGGTCTGTACGAAGACGTCCACGTCGCGCTTGATCGTTTCGCGGCTGGTGCGGTCTCCGGCCCGCTCTGCTACCTCGGCCAGCCAGGCCGAGAGCTGTTCACGGGTGAAAGTTTCGGGTGCCCAGCGGGTAAAGGCGTAGTGCCAGGTCGAGGCACGTTCCGGTGAGGCTACAAGCTGCCAATGCAAGAGCCATAGGGTACCGGTATCCTCGAGAAAAGGGTCCCAGCCGTCGCTAGAGAACAAGCGTTTTCCAAGCTCGGTAAGTCCATCTGAGCTGTGGCGGTCCATAAGCCCGAGCGCTAGGCACCAATGACGCATCGAGCGGACCATATTCTTGCCGACCCCGAGTTTGACCATGGCGTCTTCCCGGCTGAAGAGGTCCGGGTCATCGAGCACGCCTTGGACAGCTTTGGGGAGCCAGGGATAGCGGAAACGAAAAGTTTCGTGGCCGCTGAAACTCAGAGTGGCCGGTTCGAACGAGGTAAAAGAGCGCACAGCTTATCTTACACACCCAAATTTCACTGCGGTGCCGGGACTTCATAACTCCTATCTCTATACTTAATCAGATAACACGTGAATTTGGCGGTGTAAAGGAGGAACAGGCAAGCTGGCGTTCTTCTTGGGCAGGGTGGCGAACTCCTCCGAGGCGTAGGCCTTGTCCCCGATGCACAGCGCGCGGGCTGCCCAGGAAGCCCGACTCCCGCAGCTGGACCCTGGCGACCCGGAGGTGTACTGGTCGGTCCCCGCAGGGCGTAAAGCAGGATCTCGCCCTGCGCAGACACCCAGGCGTATAGGCGGAAGCCGCAGAAGGCCCCGTGCTTGCTGTACCCCTCACTACGCCCCCACTACCTTGCAGCAGCCCCGGCGCATCCAGCGGCAGGCCGGGATGGACTCGAAGTCCCGGAGTCCACCAGCACCCACCTGCGCCTGCGCCGACGGCGGCTCAGGAGGCGGAGCAGCGGCAGGAGGTGCAACAGGCAGGTGTAGGCCTGGGTGTAGCTGGGCAGGTGAGGGTAGAACTCCCATGTCAGCCGCCACCACACCGAGGCGTAGGGGTACCTGAAGCGCACTCGTGCCAAGTGCAGGGCCAGCAGCTCTGCGTCCCCGACCTTCTGTTTGCGTCACTGGATGCGCCTGGGCAGTTTTCGCGCTAGAGGGTGTTATGGACTTAGCGGCTAAGCTTGGGGGATGAGCCGGAAGCGGTACCCGAGTGACGTGAGCGACGAGGAGTGGCTGTTCGTGGCGCCTTACCGACGGGCGGCGCTGGGTGGTCCGGGCGGGGGTGTCGTGGCGGATGGTGCTGGGGGACCTGCCGCCCTGGGGAATGGTGTACCGGCAGACCCGGCGCTGGCTGGCCGAAGGTCGGGCCGCTCAACCTTCCACCGCGATCTTCGACAACCGCACCCTGCAGTCCGGCCCGGGGAGCGGCGAGCGGGCAAGCTATGACGGGGCCAAGCGGCACGAGGGCAGCAAGGTTCACCTGGCCGTGGACACTCTGGGACACCCGTTGGCGTTGCACGTCACCCCGGCCAACGAGCAAGACCGCGCCCAGGTCGCGGGGCTGGCCCGAGGGGTGCAGGAAGTTACTGGGCAAAACGACGAATTGGCTTATGCGGTCGCGGGCTACAGCGGGGAACAAGCCCAGCAGGAGGCTCGTGCACAGGGCGTCCAGCTCGAGGTGGTCAAGCCGTCCTGGGCCAGGAACGGCTTCGTGCTGTTACCCAGGAGGTAGGTCGTGGAGCGTTCGCTCGGCTGGACGGCTCGCTTCCGGCGGCTGGCTCGGGATTACGAGCGATTGCCCCGAACCCTAGCCAGGCTGCACTTCCTGGCCTTCGCCGCCCTGCCCCTCGCCCGTTTCGTTAACCTCATGAGCCATAGTGCCTAACACGCTCTAGCCAGCGCCTGGTCACGAAGACGTAGTGCCGGACTGAGATATCATGTTTCTTGGGACGGCCCGTAAGCACTGTCCCTTTTCCTTTACCCCGGCCCGGATGTCAAACCCCTAAACCTAAACGAGGTATGGTCATCGTTGTTGCCCTTCATTCTTCTATTCCTTGCGTTTGCTACTTGATCTGGGGCGGCAGGGTGTGAGGAAAGAGGGGGTGCCATGCGATCCGATCGCGAGCACCTCCCGTACTACCTTGACCCGGAGGCCCTGCTCATCGCCACCTTTATCTGGTGTGGATGACGCCCCCCTCGAACGCCTGCTCGAGGCCGGGGTGGAATTCCTGTGGGCAGGCGGGGGCGTGTTCGCGCTCCGGCGCACCGGTGGGTTCGGATGCGCTCCGCTTAAACGGCTGTGATGGGCGGTATGGCGCCGCACGCTTGCCAGTTCAGTATGCTGGCACAGCACGACCGGGAGGATCTGCTCATTGATCCGGGAGGCTGTCGAGGCTTGCTAGAAAGCCCTTCAGCAAGGCGTTGAACCACTGGGGGTGCTCGAGGCTGGGCAGGTGGGCGGCATCCGGAACGGGGTATAGTTGGGCGTTGGGCAGGGTGTGGGCAAGGTGCTCGCAGCGTTCGCGGATGTGCGGCCAGTCGAGCAGGCCCGATATCACCAGGGTTGGCTGGCTGATCTGGCGGAGGTGAGGGTAAGCAGGCGCCGGCTCGATTTCCTGGCCAAGCTGCTCAGCCCGCAGGGCCCTGCCATTCATGTCCAGGAATAACTGGCGCGCCATACCCGCCACCCGCCCTTCCGGGCTGAGTGGGCCATCGAGCCACAGGTGTGCCTCGATGGCGTTTACCTGCTCGAGGTCGCCGGTTTTCTCAGAGGCTTCCAGCCAGCTCTGCAACACCTGGATGGCCCGGGGAAGGCTGCTGGGCGGGGGAGCCCCGCTGATCGCGGGGGAGACCAGCACCAGGGTGCGCACCCGATCTGGATGGGCCAGGGCGAAATCTATGGCGATCCGGCCTCCCTGTGAGCACCCCACCAGCGCGGCTTGCGGTATGTCCAGATGGTCGAGCACCGCCAGGAGATCGCCAACCTGGGAGAAGGACTCGTCCACAGGCAAGGTTTCTCCGAATCCCCGGCGGTCGTAGGCCACAACCCGGTGGGAAGCGCATAGGCTCTCGAGCTGGGGATGCCACATCCTCCGGTCCGCGACGCCCGCGTGCAGGAATACTACTACAGGACCCTCGCCCCCGACCTCACAAGCGAGGTCGGCCTGCCTGCTGGGTATCCGACGAAAGCGGATCGTTTTCATCGAGGCTTCCTTTCTTCGCCCTGGCCGGGGCAATGCTCAGCCTGCCCCTACCAGTCGAAAATCGAACCGTCCGGGAGGACGTGAAACCCGGCACTCCGGAAGAGGTCGGCATGCCCGTACTTGAGCCAGAAGCCTTTCGCAGCCGCTCCCAGCGGATGGGCCAATACCAGTGCTCCCCTGGCAGGCTCGGTGTACGCACCGCCGAACACGCCCACCAGGCCGGCACCGTTCGCGCTTGGAAAGCGAACAGTCTCCCAACCGTCTGCTGCGATTTCCGGGGGCCAGAGCCATGGTTTTTGGTACCGACCAAAGAAGGGTTGCTTGAGGATTCGATGGACCGTTCCCACGAGCCTGATGCTCCTTCCTTTACCGCAAGCCTGGCCGCACGATCACCATCACCAGCCGCACACGGATCTCTTCGTGGCTCACGTCTATCCCTTGCAAGAGTAGGTTCCACGCCTCGGGAAATTCCCGGCAGCCTTCTCGAGCCAGCTCCGACAGGGTGGTGGGCCCCTGCAGTAACCGGTAAGTCCCGCCGACCCGCCGCCCGTCCGCCCACAGCCGGACGCCAATGGCCTCCTCCTGGGTCAAGCGACGAGCGAGATACTCGGCATAGCAGGCCATGAAGTGCCAGGGGTCGACGCTCTTGAACACCTGGGGGGCCGGCCTGGAGAAAAGGCCGATGATCGTCGTTCTCTTGTGCATTTCCCACCCCGCTTCCTCACTCACCGCCGATGCCGTTGCTCGAAGGCACGTCTCCTCCGGGTGACGGCTCCACTACCTCTCGAGCGAGCTTGTCTCATGTAACCTCCGTACGGCACCCAGCCTGCCTGCCCACCGATGACGCCCCGGTAACGGATGAGGCTGGCCGGGCTGTACGGAGGGCTTAGAGCGTTCTTCACGAGAAATGAGCCATGGGATGGGCGAGGATTGGTGTCAAGGTCGAGACGATTGCGTTCGGGATAGGACCGGGCGCTGGTGAAGAGTGCGATAACCCGCTCGGTCTAGGGGTTATCGCCGTCGGCACTCGGCAAGTCACTTCGCGAACCGCTCTAACCGTGCCGCGTTACCGGCGCGTCACCAGCCTTCCGTCATCTTCGAGCGGTGGAGGTCTCAATCACCCGGGGTGCCGCTGGGCCGGTTGTGGCCGTTGGCCGGGAGCCGGTGGCCCGGTCTCCGCCGGAGGCCCTGCGCTGTTGTCGAGCGGCTCGCCGACGCAGTCCCCGCGACCCGGCGAACGTGGGCGACTTCACCTAGGGGGAGGTTCTCGAGTGAGGCAGTTTCCCAAAGAAACCCTGTACGGCGTCATCACCCTGGGCCTGACGGTAGTGCTGATCTTCATCGGCTTGGCGCTGTTGATCTGGAGCCTGAGCTAAGGGCTGAGGCGGGCAGGGTGGCGGGCTCTGGGCTTATCTCTGGCTCCAACCGACGTGAAGGAGGATAGCAGTTGTATGTACCGAGTAAATCCGGCTTTTCGACCGGCCCTGGCCTTGGCTCTCCCGTTGCTCCTGGTGGCCTGTCTATCGGGTGGGAGTAGCGGGGGTGGGCAACCCCAGGCTTGTCCCCCCACCGTCGAGATCCAGGGCTTTGCCTTCCAGCCGGCTCTCTGCACGCTCAAGGCCGGCGACAGCCTGGTCTTCAAGAACCTGGACTCCAGCCCCCACACTGCCACCTCCCCAGCCTTCGACACGGGGAACCTGAGCCAGAACCAGGCTTCGCAGCCCGTCACCCTTAATACCCCAGGGATCTTTGACTACCACTGTGAGATTCACTCGGGCATGAAAGGAGTCATCGAGGTGATCCAATGACCAAGAAGCTCTCCGGGATATTCGTGCTGGCATGGCTGCCTCTGGCCCTGTCCCTGCCAGCCTACCGCACGCAGGCGGTCCAGCAGTTCCACCTGAGCCCGGGCGTCACCTGCCAGTTCTGCCACGTCAACGCCAACGGCGGGGCCCCCTGGAACCCCTTCGGCGAGCTGGTGCGCGCCAACTTCAAGGGCACCATCAACGCCGCCCTCTACGAGGCCCTCAAGGCCATGAAGGACTCCGACGGCGACGGCTACCTCGACGCGCTCGAGGTCTTCGCCGGCACCCTGCCCGGCAGCCCCGACAGCAAGCCATTGGTGGACGCCGCCTTCCTCAAGGCCAACTTCGACAAGGCCGGCGGCGTGGACCTCTACAAGCCCTGAGCAGCGATGAAGGATGACGGAGCTGCTCCGCGTGGACACCGGAGTTGATAGAGCACTCCGGTGTCGATGCCGGGGCTCCGGTGCAGAGCTTCCCGCCAGCTCCGGGGGCCAGGCAGGCTTTGGATGTGCTGCGTGGCGGTTATCCTTAAATGCTCACTGATATGCTAGCGTCCTGCTCGCGGCTTTAGCGCAACCGCCTCGAGCCAGGGTGGAACGAGGATGAAAGCGACCCAATCCCCCCAGGGTGTCCCCACTCCCCAGGCGGCGACTTTGCTGGCCAGGCTCGAGGGCTTGTGCCGCCACGAGCCCATGCCTCCTTTGGGGCTGTGGGGTGAAGCCGGGGTGGGCAAGACCTGGCTCAGCCGGCATCTGCTCGAGGCGGCGGGCTGCCGCAGCGTGAGAGTGGCGGCGACCACGAGGACCGATTCCCTGGTCGCATCCATCCCCCTCTCGCCCGGCTTACGGGGATGGGTGGAGAAGGCACGCGAGAAGCTGGTGAGGGGACACCACCTTGAGCCCGAACAGGCCGTGGGTACCCTTGCCGCGCTGTTGGAAAGGCTGGCTCCTTTCATCGTGCAAGTCGAGGACCTGGACGAGGCCAGCCCTGAACGCCTAGAGCTGTGGACGGCGCTGGCACGCGCCCTCAGCCCAGGGGTAATCCTGATCGCCACCAGCCGCACCCCGCCGCCTGCGCCCTTCGAAAACCACCGCGTCGAGCCGCTCAGCGCCGAGGCTTCGGCGGCGCTGCTCCAGAGGCAAGGCCCCCATGAGCTGCCCGAGGAAGCGACCACCTGGATCTACACCCGCGCCCAGGGGAACCCGCTCTTCACGCTGGAATACTACCGTTACCTGACCCGCCAGGGTTACTTGTGGAGCGACGGCAGACTCTGGCGCTGGCGGAGCCCTCCTGCAGAATCCGTCCCGCCCACGGTGGAGGCGCTGATCGCCCAGGGCCTCGTCGCGGCTGCCGACTCACCGCAGGTGCAGGCCGTGCTGGGGGCTCGTGCCTTGCTGCCTGCGGATGCCTCCCAAAGCCTGTGGATCAGGGTGGCCCAGGTAAGCCCTGCCGAGTTCGAGGAAGTCCGGGCCCGTCTCGAGCGGGCTGGAATCCTCCTGGGCCAGAGGTTCATCCACCCCCTGTTTGGCGAGGTCGCCCGGAGCCAGCTCGACCCCAGCCTTCACCGCGTGCTGGCTCGCCGGGCGCTGGAAGCCCTGGAGACGGGAGATTCCCTGGAGGCCGTTCGTTACCTCGAGGCCGCCCAGCTCGACCCTGAGCAGGCCCTCAAACTTCTGGAACGCGCCTCCGAGGCCGCCCTAGCGCAGGGCAAGGGCCTTGAGGCCCTCGCCCTGCTGACCCGGGCCGTGACCCTGGCCCAAGGGCCAGCCCGCGCACGGCTGGCCCGGATGGCCCTAAAGTCGTTGCGGGGAATGGACCGGCCCGAGTCAGTACATATGGCCCAGAAAGCACTGGAGATCGATCCGGATTGCTTCGAGGCAGTGTATGCGCTCGCCCGGAGCCTGGCCCTCCAGGAGCACACCGAAGAAGCCGTGGCCAAGATCGAAGCATTCTCCGGCATGGTCACGGCAGAGGAGCGGTTGCTGGCCCATATTCACGTGCGCATCATCGGTGGAGACGGCGAGGGCGCCCTGGCCGTATGGAACGCCCACCCGGAGATCCATGCCAGCCCCCTGATACGTCCGATCCTGCACGCTTTGGGGGCTGGGTTGGCCAAGGCAGGCCGGCAAGCCGAGGCCAAGCGCTTTCTGCTCCAGGCCTTAGAGCGAACGGACCTCAACAAGGTGCAGCGGATAGGTCTCATGCAGACGTATGCCAATCGCCTCGGCCAGGAAGGGGACTACAAAGGTGCCGACGACTGCTGCACCCAGGCTCTGCAGATCCTGGCCGAAGTGGAGCCCGACCCTGCATGGGCGGTGCTGTCCCGGCGCTGGAAGTGGAGCCTGCTCTTCAGCCGGGGAAGTGCGCGGATGGGCCTGGGACAGTTGCAAGAAGCATTGGAGGATTACCGCGCCGCCATGGACGTTGCTACAGAGTTGGGCAATGGGCAGCAATTCGCCCAAGCGCAAGCCGTGTACGCGGAATGTCTGCTAGAGCTGGGGTATTACGAACAGGCCGAGGAAGCCTTGCTGGAAAGCCTGCGGGTGCTGGGACGCGCTGAGTCTTCGCGCTCGATCTACCCTACTGAGTACGTCATGGCCCGGCTGTACCTGGAGTGGCCACCGCCCGCGCGAACCGCGCTGGCTCTGCGGCACGCTCGAGTGGCCGTCGATCACCTGCGCAAGGCCAACATCCGCCCGGAACTGGCCCGCGTGTTACCGGTACTGGCTCGAGCACGGATCGCGGTAGATGACGTGGAATCTGCCCTCGAGCACCTTGCTGAAGCCGAGTCCATCGCCCTGCGGATTAGCAGCCCAGTGCTCCAGGCACAAATTCAGTGGGTCAGAGGTTTGGCCCTGGAGCAACTTGGCCGCCGGGAAGAGGCTGTAGCGAGTTTGCAGCAGGCGGTGAGCCTGGTTCCTGGCTGCGCGCCCCTGCTCACGGAGCGGATTGGGCTGGATCATGACCGCTTGACGGGAAACTGGGAGGCAGGGCGAAGCCGGACACAGCGGTTGGAGTCCCTCGGCGCCAAACATGCCGCGGCTGTGGGGTCCCGCTGCTTCTGGCAAGAAACTTCTGCTCAGGCCGCAGGAAAGGAGGCCGTCCAACCTCCGGTGAGCCTGGCAGTGTTGGGAACGCTGGAGGTCAGGGTAGCGGGCACCAGGGTTACTGAATTGGGTCAAATGGCGAGGGAACTGTTGACCCTGCTGCTGGAAGCCCGGATGCAGGGGTTGGGCGAGGTGCCCGACCTCGAGCTCCTGGACGCGCTTTACTCAGGTTGGGAAGAACGCAAGGCGCTTGGCGCTTTAAGGTCGCTGATCTACCGCACCCGAAGCCTCCTGGGCGCTGCGGTGATCTTGCGTACCGGAGGTGGGTACGCCTTGGGAGCGGCAACTTCAGACGCCGAGGAGTTCCTCCGTTCCAAAGATACCCGCCTCTGGCGCGGACCCTATCTCGGCCAGACCGGAAAGAACGCAGGGTCGCTGATCGAAGATCGGCTGTACATGGTGCTGCGGGAGAGGGCCTGGGGGTTGCTCGAGTCCGATCCCGAGGAAGCCTTGCGGCTAAGCTACCTGCTCCTCGAGGCCGACCCCTACGCCGGCGACGCGCTTTCCCTAGGACTGCGGGCGCTGCTCTTGCTGGACAACCCAGGCGCGGCCGAGCGCTTCTACCGCAGGCACTGCCGACGCTTCACCGAGGTGGGCGAGCAACTCCCCCTGCGGTGGCAGGAATTCCTCGATCGGAACGGGGTTCATTAGTAGCTCCGGCGTGAGTTTGTCGGGGGGCAGGGTAACAAACTCACGCCGGAGCTACTTAGCCTGTAGGCCGCCTCATGCGGTGTGATCTGGACACTGTGTCCTGCCCCTTGCTTGCCCAGCGCCCACTTATTTGCTAAACATAGTAGATAAGCGGTACGCGTGGGCGGTCAATTGGGTGAGCGGGTGGGTCTATATGGACAGCCGGGACCACACCAACATCGGCGCAAACCGATTGCTCGAGCGTTTGCTGGCCGGGGACAGTGATTCGGCGTGGAGGCTCTACCAGGGCCTCGAGAACCCCACGCCGCTGGAGGACCGGTTCGCGGGTACGGCCCTGCTCAACCTGGGAGAGGCTGGCCGGGCGAAGAACCTGCTGCTGCGGGCGCGGGCACGCGGGTGCCCCGAGGCGGGGATCGAACTGTCGACCGTGGCCCGGAGCCTGGGGGATTTCCGGCTCGCCCACAAGGCCCTCCAGGGCCTCGACCCCACCGCGCTGTCGGACTTTGACAAGTGCCTGTTCTCCCGGGAGAAGGGCATGCTGCTCTACGAGACGGGGAGGCTCGAGGACGCCATCGAGCACCTCGAGGAGGCTTGGGGTAACACGTTCCGCACCCCCCTCGCCGAAGCCCTGAAGCCGCCGATCCTGCACGCGCTGGGCTTCCTCTACTCCCTCAAGGGCTTCGAGCACCAGGCCACGGAGTGCTTCGACAGCGCGCTGAGCAACGCCTCACCGGCCCGCCGCCTGATGGTGCTCTCCAGCCGGGCGCTGAGCCTGATCTACCTGGGCCGCTACGACCAGGCCGCCGCCGATCTGGCGGCCATCGAGGCCGCCGCCAGCAGGCCCCCCGTGGTCGAGCTTGGCTACTTGTACGCCCGCGCGCTGCTGGCCAAGGCGCTGGGGGACCGCGGCAGCGCCAAGGAACTGTTCTGCCGCTGTGCCGAGCGGGCCGAGCACTACTCGCAGCGGGACTTCGAGAGCTACGCCGACCTCTCCCTCGTCAGCCTCTACACCGCCGACGGCGATACCGCCCAGGCTCGCAAGTACCTCGCCAAGGCCCGGGGCCGGGTCGCCTCCGAACGGGCCGGTCTCATGCTCTCGTTGCGGGAGGGGGTCTTGGCCGGCGCGGAGGGAGCGACGCAGCTGGCCGAGGTGGCGGAACAGTTCGAGCGTGGACACTTCTACCGCGAGGCCAGTTGGGCCTGGGCGCACCTGGCCAATGCCTATTTGAAGCAGCAAAACTCCGCGATGGCCGAGCTGGTGTTGAACAAGGCCATCGACGCCTGCCACACCCTGAGGTCGGTCGCGGCGCTCAGCCCTGAGCTCAGGCTGATGCCCGAATTGCTGGAGTACATGGCCTCGCTAGCGCCCGACCGGTACGCGGCCGGGTTCTACCAGGAGTACCTCAGGCTTAGCGCCGCCAAGCCCGGCCTGCGGCGGCTTCGCCTGGTGAGCCTAGGGGCTTCGCGGCTACTGCTGGACGGTCAGCCCGTACGCCTAGGGCTCTCCCGCAGCCTCGAGGTGCTCGCCTACCTCCTGCGCAAGCCGGGGAACAGCCTGGAGGGGATCCTGGCCGACCTGTTCCCCGACGCCGACCCCAAGCAGGCCCGCAATTACTTTCACCAGACCCGCTACGACCTCGAGGGCGCGGCCCCTGGGCTTTCCATCCCTTTCGACCGGCTCCGCCGTAGCTACTCGGTGCAATTCGAGGACCTCGACTTCTCCTGGGACGCCGACGACGTGCTAAGCGCCCTCAACACGCCCGAGCCCCAGACTGTGCTCGAGCTCTTCGAGCTGTACCGGGGGCCTTTCCTGCCCGCGGCCAGCAGCGAATGGGCGGAAATGGAGCGTGAGGAGTTGGCTTGGTCGGCGCTCAAAATCGGGCTACAGATCCTCGAGCGGTGGTTCGAGCAGGGGATGTACCGGGAGTGCTTGGCCCTGGGACGCCGCCTGCTCGAGATCGACCCCTGCAGCGAACCCCTCAGCTACTACATCATCGAGTCGGTGCGCTCGCTCGAGGGGGAGATCGCCGCCCGGCTCGAGTATGAGCGGATCTGCGAGCGGTACCGCCGCGAACTGGGGGAAGTGCCGCCTGCGGTGCGCAAGCTGATGCCCCGATCGAACTGAGAGCGTTTCCCACGAATGCCCCGCACGACCGACCGGGTTGTGCAGGGTCAAGCCCCGCGGTGTGCTGCCATCACACCGCCGGTCCGGCCCGCTCCCCGCCGACACGCGGCGCCTCCGGGCCACCCCCATGCCGGGCCCGCGCTCGGGGCAGCCGCAGGGCCCGGTTCTTCCGGGGTCGCTGGGGTGGAAGGGTCGCACCAGCCCGGCCGGGCTGGCCGCGTATTCCGGGCATTCCGCCTGCCCAGGTGCCGGGGAACAAGCCCTTCTGGACGGCTGAAAACCGGTCGCTGGGCAGGGGGCAGGCCCGGTTCGTGCAGCGGCCGTGTATCAATACGTTTGCAATACGGGGCCTGTCTATCCTGCGGCCAGAGATAAGGAACGGAAGTCAGCGGAGGTGAAGAGATGAAGAAGATGCAGCAAGCCGTGGTCTCCCTAACCTTCCTCGCACTCGCCCTCTTCGCGCAAGCTCTGGCGGACCCGGCGAACGTCGGCAGCGGCCTTGGCAGCGCAGTATCGATCCCCACCGGCCAGTCGGCGCCAGTGCCCAGCGGTCGGTAGAAGACGCAAGCCCGAAAGATTGTGCCACTCAGGTCTGGTCTGAGCGTTCCCGGGAGCTCAGCGCCCAGATTGCCAATCGCCAGGCCCCGACGGAGTGGGGTGGACCGAGCCACCGAGGGCCCGGCACATGAAGGAGGAGGTTATGGACAATACCAAGAACACCCCCAAGCCCGAAGACATCCAGGCCGACTTCAACCTCGAAGACCTCGACCTCAACGACGTGAAAGTGCTGGCTGAGAGCGACAGCTACGCCCTGCCGGAGGCCGGAGCCAGCATCGGCAAGTTCTCCTGCACCATCGTCATCACCAAGTAAACGGCTGCTCGACGCCCGTCAATCTGTCCCAGTTCGGCTCTCGGGCTCAGGGCTGGGACAGATCCTTTCCTCAGGGCCGACGTGACCGGGCTCGAGCCCCGACCAGGAGGAGGCAATGGCAAGGACCCCCCCATCCAAGCTCTGGAACCGCGACTTCACCATCGTGTGGCTGGGCAACGCCCAGTCCGACCTGGGCAGCGCCCTGAGCACCGTCGCCCTGGCCTACTTGGTGCTCGACCTCACCGGCTCGGTGGCCGCCACCGGGATGGTGCTGGCCCTCGGCATGCTGCCGGGCCTGTTGGCCCCCTTCGCAGGCACCCTGGTCGACCGCGTCCCGCTCAAGGCGCCGCTGCTGCTGGGCGATCTGTGCAAGGGGCTGCTGGGGCTGGGGGTGTGGTACCTGGCGGTCCGGGGTGAGCTCAGCCCCGACGTGTTGTATGCGGTGGCCCTGCTCCAAGGGGGGATTAACACCTTCTACAATTCGGCCTTTCGCGCCTGGCTCCCCCAGTTGGTCCCTGCGGGCGAGCTGGCCCGCGCGAACGGCCTGATGGGCGTGGCGAGCCAGTCCACGACGGTGGTGGGGCTGGTGGCCGGGGGCTTCCTGGTTTCGCTGCTGGGCAGCGCCACCGTGATCCTCCTTGACGCGGCTTCCTTCTTGCTGATGGCCGGGCTCCTGCTGCTGGTCTCGAACCCTCCGCGCCCCGCCCGCGCCGGCGAGAACACCTACTTCCAGGACCTGCGCGAGGGCCTGGTTACGCTGTGGGCTTCGCCGATCCTGCGCCTCATCCCGCTGCTGGGGTTCTTCGCCATGGCGGCCTTCGCCCCCCTCAACTCGGCGATGCCCAAACACATGCTCGACCTGGGCGGCGGTCCTGAGGCCTTCGGGGTGTTCGTCGCGCTCGTAAGCGCGGGCATGCTCCTGGGCAGCATGGCGGTCACGTGGCTGGGGGCCCGCTTCGACGCGCGGCGCTCGGTGACGCTGGGCTACGGCCTGGCGGCGGCGGGGTTCACGCTCCTGGCGCTGGCCGGCTCCTACGTGCCGGCCCTCGCGGCGGCGGTGGTGATCGGCCTGGGCGTGGGGCTCGTGACCCTCGCCAACACCTACCTCCTGCAGACCCTCGTCCCGCACGGCCAGCTAGGGCGCGCCTTCGGCGTGCTCGAGGCCACCGGCCAACTGGGCATGCCGCTGACCCTTCTGGCCCTCGCCGGCTTCATCGACCGGGTCAGCCTGCCCTGGGTTTTCGCGGGGGCCGCGGCCGTGACCGCCGCCCTGACGCTCGCCTGGGCGGTGGTGGCCCGAGGGCAGAGGGCACAGGCTGGCGAGCCCGTGTTCCAGGTGGCCGAGGCGGGCGGGAGCGCCGCCGATTAACCCGGGGGCAGCGATGAGCGCGGTGCGGCAACTGGAGCGGAGCACTGGCCCCTTCGGCCCGGAGCCGGGTGGCCGGCTGGCGGCCGCTGGCTCCCGCTACCTCTGGATCTCGCCCGGCACGCACACCGCCGAGGAGCAGGCCCGGCTGCACGGCCTGCTGTCCGACTGGGACCCCACCGCCGCGACCCCCCTCACCGACCTCGAGCGGCGCCACCCCTTCGCGCGGGTGTGGCTCGAGCTGTGGTCCGGCAACCCCGCGCGCTCCTGGCTGAGGCTCGACCTGCTGGAGGGCCAGCTCCAGGTCATTCCCCTCCAGGAGGGGGCCGGGCCCGAGCCCTTCCTGTCCCCGCGCCCCGAGCACGTGGACGGGAGCTGCCGTCAGGCCAGGCCCCGCCACCTGGCCCCTGGGCTCAGGGCTTGGCTGCACGGGGAGGTGGTGCGTGAGGACGGGGTGCGGGGCGCGGCGGTGAGCCGCTGCGACCTCCCGCTGGGCCCACACAGCGTTCCCACCTTCGGCCGGACCAACAACTACCGCGACGCCGAGCTGGGGGCGCTGTTGGAGGCGCTTGAGCGCAAGGCCAGCACCGACACGGGGCAGCTCGAGGTCATCCGGGGTAGCTGTTCGCGCCTCTGCCGTGAGCACCCGCTCCTCGACCCCCTCAGCCTGGTCCAACCCCGCCCCGAGGACCTGCGCCACGTGCCTGGGCTGGTGCCCTACGACCCAGACCTGCCCATCGAGTGGGTGTGGGGGTACTCGTTCCGCCGGCAGGGGCCTGTCCTGGTGCCCGCGGCCCACGCTTTCCTGGGCTATGTGGGTCACCCGCGCTTCGTGAACGAGACCTCCAGCGGGACGGCGCTGGGGGCCAGCCTCGAGGAGGCGCTGCTGCACGCGCTGTTCGAGGTGCTCGAGCGCGACGCGCTCCTGATGACCTGGTACACCCGTTCGCCGGCGCGGCGCATCGACCCCCAAGTCCTGGGGCGGCGCGAGGTCGGGGTGCAGCTCGACTGGGCCGCGCGCTTGGGGTACGAGGCGCGGCTTTACGACATCACGCAGGAGGCCGGGCTGCCGACCGTCTGGGCCCTGCTGGTCCGCACCGACGGCGGCGCCCCCTACTCCCTCAGCGGGGCCGCGGCCCACGCCCGGACCTGGCGGGCGGCCCGGGCGGCCCTGACCGAAGCGCTGACCTCGCTGCAGCTCACCTTTGACCTCTACGACCCGGGCCAGGCCCGGCAGTGCCTGCACGACCCCGGCGCGGTGGAGGGTGAATTGCACCACTACCTCCGCTTCGCCCATCCCGAAAGCGCTGTCCTGCTGGACTTCCTGTCCGGCGAGGCGGTCGTGCCCTCGAGCCTGGAGGCCCGCGACCGGGACTGGCCCGGCGGCATCACCGCCAAGCTGGTCGTGCTGGTCGAACGCCTGCTGCGGCACCACCCCGACGTGGTCTTCGTCGATCTCACGCCCCCCACCCTGCGCGGGCACGGCCTGCACTGCGTGCGGGCCCTGGTGCCCGACGCGCTGCCCCTGACCTTCGGGCACCGGCAGCGCCGGGTTCACGCCTGCGCGCGGCTACGCCGCCGCCTGCCGCCGGGGGCCGACCTCGAGCCCCTCTTCACCCCACACCCCTTCGCCTGAAAGGAGGCCCATGACCCTACCCGCGACCCTCACCCCACCCCGCCGTGCCGGCCCCACCGGCTGGAGCCCCGCGGACTTCGCCGTGCTCCGCTTCGGGAGCGTGCCTGCGGGGGTGCTGGAGCAACTGCGCTTCGACAGCGCCGAGCTCGCCCGCCGCCACCTCGATCTGGAGGGCCGCCTGCGCCGCTCGGCCGAGACGCTGGGCCTGGAGCTCGAGGCCCGGGTAGCCGAGGCGGGGGGGCGGCGCGAGCTGCGCCTGGCGCTGATCAACCTGCGGCGGAGCATCCGGGAAGGGCGGGCGCCGTCCGAGCGGGACCTGGCGGTGCTGCGGGCCGAAGACCACCCCGCCCTGCCCTCCGTGCAGGCCTGGGCCGCGTCGCGCCAGGAACTCCAGGGGCTCGAAGCCCGCTTCGAGCGTGAATTCCTGCAGGAGTACGGGCGGGTGCAGCAGCGCCTGAAGGAAGCGGTGGTTCGCTCCGAGGACCTACTGGCCGCGCTCGAGGCCACCGCGCCCGACTTCCTCGACAGCCTCCAGCAGTACCTCGCCGCCGCGCCCAGCCCCCCGAGCACCTGGCGAAAGGTCGAGAACACCTTGACGGTCTACCTCAGCCGTTGCGCTCTCAAGACCAGCCCGCTGAGCCGCTTCACCCACACCGCGCTGGGGCGTGCCGGGGCTGCCCCACAAGGCGCGGCCTTCTGCGCCCGGGTTGACCTGCACCGCGCCCTGGTCGAGGAGGTGTACCGCCACGTGCTGGGCCACCCCGACCTGCAGCCCTACCTCCCCCTGGCCCTCAACCCCGACCTGGCCCGCGGCGACGGCGGCTGGACGCTGCTGCAACGCCAGCGCGACGCGCAGGGCCGAGCCCGCGACCGCTGGCTGCAACTGCCCACCTCCCCGGCGCTGCAGGCCGTGGGGGAGCTGCTCGAGGGGGGGCCTCTGGCCAGGGGCAACCTCGAACAGGCCCTGTGCCACAGGCTAGGGGTGCCGGAGGGCCAGGCCGGGCGGGTGCGCGGCTTCGTCGAGCAGCTCCTCGAGCGCCAGGTGCTGCTCCACGCCGAGGGCTTCGCCGACATGACCCCCGACCCGCTGGGCCGGCTCGAGGCCTTCCTGACCGCCCTGCCGCTCGAGCGTGCCCGGGGCTGGGCCGAAGAGCTCCGCCGGCTGCGGGCTTGCCTGCGGCAGTACGGCCGGACCGACCACCGCACCCGCCGTGGCCTGCGACGCCGGGTCGAGGAAGCCCTCGCGGGCCTCCTGCCGCCGGGCGCGCCCCTGCCGCCGCCCGGGCGGCTGCTCTGCGAGAACAGCGTGGCCCGCCTCCCCGGGCTGGGGCCCCTCCCCGAGCTCTGCACCGACGAACTGCAGGGCGTGGCCCGCCTGGCGCTGCTGGTGGGGCAGGCCAACCGCCAGCACCTGGCCCTGGTCGAGCGCTTCGTCGGGCGCTTCGGGCCGGGGGCCCAGGCCCCGCTGCAGGAATTCCTGCTGGGCAGCGGCCCACCTTGCCCCCACGGCCGGGACTACCTGGATGGCCTGGCCCAGGCCCGGCAGGAGGCCGAGCGAGCCGTCGAGGCCGTGCTCGAGCGGGTGCGGGCGCTTATGGAGGCCGACCCGCAGGCCGACGAGATCGACCTGGGCGTCGATTGGGCCAACACCCAGCTCCCGCACCGGCTGCCCGGGCGCCCGGTCCGTGCCCTGAGCCTCTTCCTGCAGGCGGCGGGTTCTTCCGGCGCGCCCGCCACCTGGGTGCTCAACAGCGTGTCGAAGGGCTTCGGGGCTCTGGCGGTTCGTGCGCTGGCGGCCCTGGGCGACGGGCCGGAGGTCGGCGGGCTGGCCCGCGACGTGGCCGCCTCGCTGGCCCGGGCGTACCCCGGCAAACGGCCCCTGCAGCTCGCGTTCAAGACCGACAGCACCATCAACGCCTTCCCGGCCCTCCTGCCCGAACGGCTGTGCGCCCCCGGCAACCTCGAGCCCGGGCTGCGCGTCCAGGACCTTTGGGTGCGGCACAACCCGCACGAGCACAGCCTGGAGTTGCTGCACCGGGGCCAGGAGGTGCTGCCGGTGTACATCAGCAGCTACACCCCTGAACTGCTGGCGCCGCTGGAGCGTGACCTGGCCTACCTGGCGCCGCTGGCGGGCTTCCGGGCCTACTTCGCCGAGGTGTTGCACGCCCGCCAGCCCGGCGCGCGCCGCCGGTGGCCGCGGGTGCGGCTGGGGTCGGTCGTGCTGGCCCGCCGGGCTTGGGTGCTGCCCGAGCCCCAGCGGTTGGCACGGGCGAAGGGGGAGGGCGATTTCCGCTACTGGCGGCGGCTACTGGCCTGGTCCGAAGCCGAGGGCGTGCCCCGGCGCTTCTTCCTCTACCCCGACCGCTGGCAGGCTCTGCAGCAGGACGTCCACGAGCAAATCTCCAAGACGAGCCTGTTGAAGCCGCAGTACATCGACCTCGACAGCTTCTTCTTCGTGCGCGTCCTCGAGCGCTGCCTGGCCGAGGTGTGCGGCGCGGCCTGGCTGCAGGAGGCCCTCCCGGCGCCCGGGGAGGGGACGGTGGTCGTCGACGGGGAACGCTACGTCGGCGAGTGGTGCGTGGAACTTCGCTCGGAAGGGGGTGCATACCGGCCATGAGCCCACAGCACGGGTCGAACTGGGTCACCCTGCGGGTGTTTTACCACGACCCGCAGAAGGACCACCTGATGCGCGAGGGGTTGCGGCCCCCGCTGGAAGACCTCGTCGGCGAGGGACTGGTGCAGGGCTACTTCCTGCGCCGCAACTGGCACCACGGCCCTCACGTGCGCGCCAACCTGCGCTTGGGTGACGAGCAGCACCTCGCCCAGGTGCAGCGGCGGTTGGAGGAGGCGCTGGCCCGGTACTTCGCGGCCCACCCCTCGCCCACGTCCCTCACGCCGGACGCTTACCTGGAGCGCTACGGAACCCTGGCGGGCCTCGAGCTCATCGACGAGCCCATGCTGCCGCTGTTCGAGAACCACACCCTCTTGTGGAGCCCCCTGCTGCTGAGGGAGCGCCGTTACGGTTCCCCGGCGGTCGTGCGCGTCGCCAAGGACTTCATGCTCTGCTCGCAGCCCCTCATCGACTGGCTGCTCGAGCACGACCCCCCCAACGCGCGCCTGGAGGCCTTCGCCCGGCTGATGTTCGGCTTCACCGTGGCCTTCGAGGGTAAGTCCGAGCCCCGGTTCGCCTCCCCGCCCTCGGTCGCGGTGAGCTTCCGCTCCCACGCCATCGCCTTCTACCACAACCTGCCTGAAGGAGAGGCCCTCGAACGGCGCTTCCAGGCGCTCGCCCGGCGGCTCCAGCCCCACCTGGACCGGTGGTTCGACCAGGCCCTGCGCCACGAGCCCGCCGAGGTCGGTCGCTGGGCCGAGCTGCTGGCGCAGACTTACGACCGGCTCTGGCAGGTCATGCAGGAGGGTGAGTTCTGGATCCCCTGGCAGGAGGACTACGAGGCCGAGGCGCAGGCCCTGCCCGAGGGGGTGAGCCTGCCACTGCTGAGCGCGAGCCCCGACCACCAGGGCCAGCATGTCCGCGGCAGCGAGCTCTACCGCCTGCAGCGCGAGCCGGAGATCCAGGTGCGCCGCCTGCTGGTGAACCTGATGTACGAGTGCCTGCTGGCGGCCGGTTGCCGCCCCCTCGACCGGCTGTTGCTGTGCGAGCTGGTCGCCTCCACCGTCCACGCCCGCTACCCGGACAAGGAGGCCTGGTGGCCGCGTGCTCGGGAGACCGGGCTGGAGGTGGGGCCGTGAACGCTTATCGCAGCTTCCACTCCCGCACCAGCTACTTGCGCGACCGCCCGCCCTCGGTCCGTCCCGTGCCGGCCTGCCCTGACCCGCCGCAGGGGGGCATCCCCCTCCCCTGGGCCCCCCTGCGGCGGGTCAGGGC
>NZ_QXDL01000139.1:0-10989 GCF_003574345.1 Calidithermus terrae | reverse complement strand
GCCATTATGAGGGGTCGGGGGGCGGGGGTCGATAGCCGGGTGCGGGGCGCGGGTCGTACGTCGTACGTCCTACGCCGTACGCAAAACGCAAGACGCAAAACGCTAAACGCCCCTTCTTTACCCCCCTTAACAAGGGGGGCTAGGGGGGATATTCCTTCCCCGCGCGCGGGGGGTTTACCACGGGCCACGAGCCGCTGACGGCTGAGGGCTTACTGCTCACCCTCTCTCCTACCCTCCCCCGTGCCTTACAGCAGCGACTTCACCGCCTCGGCAACGCGTTCGCGGGTGAAGCCGAGCTCCTTGTAGACCACGGCGTAGGGGGCGCTCGCGCCGAAGCGGTCGAGGCCGATGCTCTTGTCGGCGTAGCGCTCCCAGCCGAGGGTGGCGCCGGCTTCTACCGAGACGGTGGGGAGGTTTTTGGGGAGGACCGACTCGCGGTAGGCGGGGTCTTGGGCCTCGAAGGCTTCCCAGCAGGGCAGGCTCACCACGCGCGCGCGGACGCCCTGCTCGGCGAGGAGGGACTGGGCCTCGAGCGCCAGCGCCACCTCGCTGCCGGTGGCGACGATCACGGCTTGGGGGTTCTCCACGTCGGAGAGGACGTAGCCGCCCCTGAGGACGCCCTCGGGGTCGGCGTGCTCGAGGGTGGGCACGGGCTGGCGGGTGAGGACGAGGGCCACGGGGCCGTCCTTGCGCTCGAGCGCCATGCGCCAGGCGGCGGCGGTCTCGTTGGCCTCGGCGGGGCGGATGACCCACAGGTTCGGCATGGCCCGCAGGCTCATCAGGTGCTCGACGGGCTGGTGGGTGGGGCCGTCCTCGCCCACGGCGATGGAGTCGTGGGTGAAGAGGAAGACGGTGGGGACGCCCATGATCGCGGCCATGCGGATGGCCGGGCGCATGTAGTCGGAGAAGACGAAGAAGGTGCCCGCGTAGGGGCGCAGGCCCCCGTGCAGGGTGATGCCGTTGAGCGCGGCCCCCATCGCGTGCTCGCGCACCCCGTAGCGCACGTAGCGGCCGACGGGGTTGGCGTCGGAGAAGTCGGTCATGTCGGGGGTGCGGGTGTTGTTGGAGGGGGTGAGGTCGGCGGAGCCGCCGATGAGCTCGGGGAGGGCGGGGACGATGCGCTCGAGCACCTTGCCGCTGCTGGCGCGCGTCGCCATCTTCTCGCCGGTGGTGAAGCCGGGCAGGGCCCTGTGCCAGCCCTCGGGGAGCTTCCCGGCGATTCGGCGCTCGAGCTCGGCGGCGAGTTCGGGGAAGGCCTGCCGGTAGGCCTCGAGGCGGCGCTCCCACTCGGCCTGGGCGGCCTCGCCCTTGGGGAGGGCCCGGCGGTAGTCGTCGTAGACGGCCTGGGGGATCTCGAAGGGGGCGTAGGCCCAGCCCAGCGTCTCGCGGGTGGCCGCGACCTTCTCGGGGCCCATGGCGTCGGAGTGGGCCTTGTGGTGCCCGGCCAGCGGCGAGCCGTAGCCGATGATGCTCTTGACCGAGATGATCGAGGGGCGCGGGTCGGCCTGGGCCTCGCGGATGGCCTTGCGGATGGCCTCGAGGTCCTCCCCGTGCACCCCGCGCACGGTGTGCCAGCCGTAGGCCTCGTAGCGCTTCAGCACGTCCTCGGTGAAGGCCAGCTCGGTGGAGCCGTCGATGGAGATGTTGTTGTCGTCGTAGAGGACGATGAGCTTGCCCAGCCGGAGGTGACCGGCCAGCGAGCTCGCCTCGCCCGAGACCCCCTCCATCAGGTCGCCGTCGGAGGCCAGCACGTAGGTGTAGTGGTCCACCACGCGGTGGCCCTCGCGGTTGAACTCGGCCGCCAGCTTCTTCTCGGCCAGCGCCATGCCCACCGCGGTGCTGATGCCCTGCCCCAGCGGGCCGGTGGTGGTCTCGACCCCCACGGTGTGGTGGTACTCGGGGTGGCCGGGGGTGCGGGAGTCCCACTGCCGGAAGCGCTTGAGCTCCTCCATCGGCAGGTCGTAGCCGCTGAGGTGCAGCAAGGAGTAGATGAGCATGCTGCCGTGCCCGGCCGAGAGCACGAAGCGGTCGCGGTCGAACCAGCGGGGGTCGCGGGGGTTGTGCTTTAAGAACTCCGTCCACAGCACGTAGGCCGCCGGGGCCATGCCCATGGGCATCCCGGCGTGGCCGCTCTTGGCCTGCTCGACGGCGTCGAGGGCCAGCATGCGGATGGCGTTGATCGAGAGGGTGTGGTCACGGGCGGTTTCCACCATACGCGCCATATTACCCCACCCCCACGCTTGTCAGGCCGGGCGCACGGGTCGCGTGAGGCCCGGGGGGCCGGTCCGGCCAGGGACATTGTTCCTTGGGACACTTGTACTCATTGAGCCTTAATACACTCCCTGCGAGGGAGGACTCATGGAAAAGCCGAAAGATCATCGACCTTGGGGCGCACTGCTGGTGGTCGGGGTGCTGAGCGTCTTCATTCTCACCTTCTGGCTGTTCTACTTCTTCACCTTCTTGGGGAGGAGCTAGGCATGAACCACGAGGAACACGCGGTGATCGAGCGCTTCGAGCGCGGCTGGCTGGTCTTCGGCGTCGGGATGATCGTGGTGTTCGTGGTGCTCATCGCCTACACCATGGCCAACTTCGGCGGCAGCATCCCGGTGGGCACCGAGCGCGTGGACGCGACCAAGGTGCGCACCGAGGGGCAGTTCGCCAACCCGCGCCTCGAGCAGGTGGGCGAGGAGTACGTGGCCTACGTGCAGGCCTTCGCCTTCGGCTACGCCCCGGGCGAGATGCGGGTGAAGCGGGGGCGCAAGGTGACCTTCTACGTCACCAGCCCCGACGTGCAGCACGGCTTCATGATCGAGCGCACCAACATCAACGTGCAGGTCATCCCCGGCGAGGTGGCCCGGGTGAGCCACACCTTCAAGGAAGCAGGCGAGTACACCATCATCTGCAACGAGTACTGCGGCCTGGGCCACGCCGGCATGATCAGCAAGATCGTGGTCGAAGAGTGAAGGGCGAGGAGGCAACGCCAATGGCAGTGAGAACCTTACCGCGTCTGGACGCCTACGCGGGCAACCCCGAGAAGAAGCTGACCCTCTACATGCTCATGCTGGGCTTCGCCGCCCTGCTGCTGGGCACCCTGTTCGGCCCGCTGCAGTCGTTCAACTACGGCGGCCTCGACCTCTACCCCTACCTCAAGCCGCTGGTCCAGTCCTACTACCAGGGCCTCAGCCTGCACGGCGTGCTCAACGCCATCGTCTTCACCCAGCTCATGGCCCAGGCCCTGCTGGTGTACTTCCCGGCCCGCGAACTGGGCTATAAGCCCAACATGACGCTGGCGTGGGTGTCGTGGTGGATGGCCTTCGTGGGGCTCGCCATCGCCGCGGTCCCGCTGCTGCTCAACGCGGCCTCGGTGCTCTACACCTTCTACGCCCCGCTCAAGGCCCACTGGGCCTTCTACGTGGGGGCGGCCGTCTTCGTGCTCTCGAGCTGGGTGAGCGTGTACATCGTGCTGCAGATGTGGCTGCGCTTCCGGCGGGAGAACCCCGGCAAGATCACGCCGCTGGTGACCTACATGAGCCTGATCCACTGGCTGATGTGGTTCCTGGCCTCGCTGGGGCTGGTGGTGGAGGTGGCGGTCTTCCTCATCCCCTGGTCCTTCGGCTGGATCGAGGGCGTGGACCCGCTCCTGATGCGCACGCTGTTCTGGTACACCGGGCACCCCATCGTGTACTTCTGGCTGCTGCCCGCCTACGTGGTGGCCTACACCATCCTGCCCAAGCAGGCCGGGGGCCGGCTCATCTCCGACCCCCTGGCCCGGCTGGCCTTCTTGATGTTCCTGCTCTTCTCGATCCCCGTGGGCTTCCACCACCAGTTCGCCGACCCCGGCATCGCCCCGGGGTGGAAGTTCGTGCACACCGTGCTCACCATGATGGTCGCGGTGCCCAGCCTGATGACCGCCTTCACGCTGGCGGCGAGCCTCGAGAACGCCGGGCGCGCGCGGGGCGGCAAGGGCATCCTGGGCTGGATTCCCGCGCTGCCCTGGAACAACCCCAGCGTGCTGGCGCTGCTCCTGGGCCTCCTCGCCTTCATCCCGGGCGGGGCGGGCGGCATCGTCAACGCCAGCTTCACCCTCAACCAGGCGGTCCACAACACCACCTGGATCCCCGGCCACTTCCACCTGCAGGTCGCGACGCTCGTCGCCATGGCCTTCATGGGCACCGCCTTCTGGCTCGTCCCGCACCTCACCGGCAAGCCTCTGGTGAGGCCGGGGCTGGCCTGGGCCTCGATGTGGCTGTGGTTCATCGGCATGTTCATCATGACCTTCGCCCTGCACTGGATGGGCTTCCTGTGGGGCATCCCCCGCCGCGCCCACATCGCCGAGAGCCCCGCGGCCATGGCCGCCTACCAGGACTCCTTGCCCTGGATGGTGATGAACATCATCTCGGGCATCATCCTGTTCGTCGCCGCCGCCTTCTTCTTCTACGTGATCTTCGCCACGGCCCTGCAGGCTAAGCGCGACTTCTCCGAACACCAGGAGATCCCCTTCGCCGAGGCCATCTCCAAGCCCGAGGGCAACGCCCTGGCGCTGATGACCGACCGGGTGTGGTTCTGGTTCGGCGTGGCGGCGGTGCTGATCCTGGTGGCCTACGGGCCGGTGCTCTTCCAGATGTTCACCAACCTCAACCCCGTCCCCGGGATGCGGCTGTGGTGAACGCCGGACCCTGAACCCCTGTGGGGCGGGCCCCGGGGCCCGCCCTTCCCGTCGGCCGCCGGCCGGACGATAGACTCTCTCCATGCCCCGTCTGCCTCGAGCGGTCTACGCGCTGGGTTGGGTCAGCCTGCTGATGGACGTGGCCTCGGAGATGGTGTACCCGCTGCTGCCGCTGTTCATGACCGGCAGCCTGGGGCTGGGCAAGGAGGTCGTGGGGCTGGTGGAGGGGGTGGCCGAGGCCACCTCGAGCCTGTTCAAGGTGGCGGGGGGCCGCATCTCCGACCGCATCGCCGCCCGCAAACCGCTGCTGCTGCTGGGCTACGGCTTCCCGGCCCTGCTGCGCCCGATCCTGGCGCTGGCGGCCTCCCCCTGGCACGTGCTGGCCTACCGCTTCCTGGACCGCGTGGGCAAGGGGCTGCGCACGGCGCCTCGAGACGCCCTGCTGGCCGAGGCCACCCCCCAGGAGCAGTACGGGCGGGCCTACGGGCTGCACCGGGCCATGGACTCGGTAGGGGCCACCATCGGGCCGCTGCTGGCCTTCGCCCTGCTGCCCTTGGTGGGCTTCCGGGGGGTGTTCTGGCTCTCGGCCATCCCGGCGGGGCTGGCGGTGCTGACGATCCTCCTCCTGGTGCGGGAGAAGCGGGGCATCCCCAAGCCCCTGCCGCCCCTGCGCCTGTCGAGCTTTTCGCCCCAATACCGCCGCTTCCTGCTGGTGACGGGGATCTTCACGCTGGGCCTCTCCTCCAACGCCTTCTTAATCCTGCGCCTCAAGGACTTCGGGCTCAGCGACGCGCAGGTGACGCTGGCCTACACCGGCTACAACCTGCTCTACGCACTGGCTTCGTACCCGCTGGGGATGCTGGCCGACCGCTTCGGGCTGCGGCGCATGGTGGCGGCGGGCTTCGCGGTGTACGCGCTGGTGTACCTGGGCTTCGGGCTCTCGAGCCAACCCTGGCAGGGGGTCGCGCTCTTCGCCCTGTACGCGCTCTACAGCGCCGCCTTCGAGGGCAGCAGCCGCGCCTACCTCGCCACGCTCATCCCGCCCACCGAGAAGGCCAGCGCCATCGGGCTCTACCACACGCTGGTGGGGCTGCTGCTCTTCCCCGCGAGCCTGCTGTTCGGCTTGTTGTGGGAGGGCCTGGGGGCTTCTCACGCCTTCTTCTTCGGCAGCGCCATGGCCGCGCTCGCGCTAGCCGTCTTCGTGCAAGGTTCGGCAAGGCACACTCGGACGGGTGGCTTGCCTTAGACTGACTCGAGTCTATGGTGCGCCAGCGGCTGAGTTGGGATCATTTGGCGATGGGGCTGGGCGGGCTGTGCTTCGCGCACTGCCTGCTGACCCCCGTGGTGCTGGCCCTGTTCCCCCTGCTGGCCCAGGGGGTGCTGGGCAGCGAGTCGCTGCACACCGCGCTCTTGTGGCTCACCGTCCCGGTCAGCGGGCTGGGGCTGTGGCTGGGCTGCCGCGAGCACAAGGACCGGGCGGTGGTCGCCTTCGGCCTCGCGGGCATGGCCTTCCTGGTGGCGGCCCGCGGCTTCGAGGAGTCGCCGCCGGAGACCTGGCTCACCGTGGCCGGCAGCCTGACCCTGATCGGCGCCCACCTGCGCAACTTCCGCCTCTGCCGCGCCGAGCGCTGCGAGCACTGACCGCCCTCACCGTAACGCGGGCGTAACCCCCGATGGCCTAAGCTCAGGGGGCTTCTCGTTCGTGGAGGGCCTCGAGGGCCAGGGGGATGCTATGGCGCAGATCAAGCTGACGGGCCGGGTGGTCTACCCCGGGGATTTCGGCTGGGACGACGCCCGCAAGGGCTTCAACCAGCGCTTCGACGTGCAGCCGAAGGCGGTGGTGTTCTGCCAGAACGCCCGCGACGTCGCCAACGCCGTCCTGTGGGCCCGCGAGAACGGCGTGCCCTTCCGGGCCCGCAGCGGGCGGCACAGCTACGAGGGCTACTCGCTGGTCCAGGACGGGCTCGTCATCGACCTCAGCGACCTCGACAACGTCAGCGTCAACCGCGAGCAGCGCATCGCCCAGATCGGGGCCGGCATCCACATGCTCGAGCTCTCCGAGTGGCTGGGGCAGGTGAACGTGACCCTCCCGCTGGCGACCGGCCCCACCGTGGGGCTGGCCGGGCTGACGCTGGGCGGGGGCTTCGGCCTGACCTCGCGCAAGTACGGCCTGACCTGCGACAACCTCATCGGGCTCGAGCTCGTGGACGCCGAGGGCAAGGTGCGCATCGCCAGCGAGTTCCGCCACCCCGACCTCTTCTGGGCCTGCAAGGGCGGCGGGGGCGGCAACTTCGGCGTCGTGACCCGCTTCTTCTTCCGGGTGCACCCGGTCTCCTTCGCGGTGGCCTTCATGGCGCAGTGGGACTGGAGCCAGTTCGAGGCGGTGGTGGCGGCCTGGCAGGACTGGGCCTGGGGCGTGGACGACGACGTCTCCACCGCGCTCCAGCTCACCGTGACCAAGACCGTCAAGCTCTACGGCCTCTACACCCCCGACGACCCCGCCGACCTCCCCAAGGCCCAGCAACTGCTGGCCCCGCTGCTGCAGGCGGTGCCCCCGCCCAACCTCCCCGGCAACCCCACCGTCCAGCCCCTGCCCTTCAACGTCGCCACCCGGCTCTTCTACGGCGAGGGCGGCAAGAGCGTCAACCCGGAGGACCCGGTGTGGGACGTGATCGTCCACGACGACCAGCAGATCTACAAGAGCACCTCGGCGGCGGCGCTGGAGCCCTTCAGCGCCGAGGCCATCGGCATCCTCAAGCACTACCTCGAGAACGTCCCCCCGCTCGAGCAGCCCCCCGTGCAGCCGTCGATGGTGCAGCTGCTGGGCGGCGGGGGCCGGGCGGCGCAAATTGACCCGGCCTCGAGCGCCGTCCACCTGCGCCAGGCCCGCTTCATCGTGCAGTACGACGGCTTCTGGGCCGCCCCTGCCGACGGGCAGGAGACCATCGACTGGATCCGCGACTTCCGCAACGCCCTGCTGCCGCACACCGCGGGGGCCTACGTCAACTACGTCGACAGCAACATCCCCGACCCCCTCCAGGCCTACTACGGCCCCAACCTGCCCCGGCTGGTGGAGGTCAAGCGCAAGTACGACCCCCACAACGTCTTCAACTTCCCCCAGAGCATCCCGGTCAGCCTCCCCCAGGTGGAGGCCTAGAATGCCCTAACCCAGCCACCGCTCGAGCCGCGCCTCCGGGAAGGCCGCGGGAGCCACGGCGGTTGCGGCCTTGACTCGCCGGCGCCCAGCCGCTACACTCACAAAGGTTTGGCCGGGCACGCCCGGCCTGCGAGGGGGGAGAGGCCGAGCCGGCGACGGCTCAATCCCAGCGTCTCCCTTCCTGACGGAGGAAGTCATGGCCCTTACGAAGGAAATCAAGTCGAGCATCATCAGCACCCACGCCAAGGCCGCCGGCGACACCGGCTCCACCGAGGTGCAGGTGGCCCTGCTCACCGAGCGCATCAACCGCCTCTCGGAGCACCTGGCCAAGAACCGCAACGACCACAACTCGCACCGGGGGCTGCTGGTGCTCGTGGGCAAGCGCCGCCGCCTGCTGAAGTACCTCGAGAAGTCCGACAAGGAAGCCTACCGCGCGCTCATCGAGAAGCTTGGGCTGCGTAAGTAAAGCCGGCCATCGGGCTACAGCGCCCGGTTTCGCCCAAGGCACACGCCTGGGCACCCGTTCGATCCTTCGATTCGAAATGAGACACGGAACCGGTAACCCCGGTTCCGTTGTCCGTTAAGCTAGTGCTTGGACAAAAGGTAGAGATTATGGGATCAAGTGCCAATACCCCCTCCCCCAAGGTCTACAGCCTCGAGCTCGCGGGCCGCACCCTCAGCATCGAGACCGGCAAGTACGCCAAGCAGGTTTCGGGCTCGGTGTGGGTGCGCTACGGCAACACCATCGTGATGGCCACGGCTCAGGCCTCCGACCAGCCCATTGAGGCCGACTTCCTGCCCCTGACGGTGGAATTCGAGGAGCGCCATTACGCCGTGGGCAAGATCCCCGGCTCCTTCATGCGCCGCGAGGGCCGGCCGGGCGAGAAGGCCATCCTCTCGGCGCGCCTCACCGACCGCCCGATCCGGCCGCTCTTCCCCAAGGGCTTCCGCCACGAGGTGCAGGTCATCCTGACCGTGCTCTCCGCCGACCAGGAGAACACCCCCGACATCCTCGGCCCCATCGCCGCCAGCGCCGCGCTCACGCTCTCCGACATCCCCTGGGCGGGCCCCATCGCCTGCGTGCGGGTGGGCCTGCAGGACGGGCGCTTCGTGCTCAACCCCACCGCCACCGAGGACGGGCAGCTCGACCTGGTGGTGGCGGGCTCGAAGGACGCGATCATCATGGTCGAGGCCGGGGCCAAGGAGATCCCCGACGACCGGATGGTGCAGGCCCTCGAGTTCGCCCACCGCGCCATGCAGCCCATCATCGCCCTGCAGGAGCAGATGCGCGCCGAGCTGGGCAAGCCCAAGTTCAGCGTGGCCGAGCCCGAGAAGCTCGGCGAGGAGGAGGCCGCCGCCCTGCGGGCGCTGGCCCTGGAGCGGGGGCTTTCGGGCGTGCTCCAGACCGCCTCGAAGGGCGAGCGCTCGGCGGCGCTCGAGGCCTTCGAGAACGAGCTGGTCGAGGCCTTCGTGCCCGCCCTGCCCGACGGCAGCGTGGACGAGGCCCGGCGCAAGCTCGCCCGCAAGGCCTTCGACGAGGTGGTGAAGAAGGAGCTCCGGCGGCTGATCCTCGAGGAGGGCAAGCGCGCCGACGGCCGAGGGCCCAAGGACGTGCGCAACATCTGGATCGAGACCGACGTGCTGCCCCGCGCCCACGGCTCGGCCGTCTTCACCCGCGGCGAGACCCAGGTGCTGGGCACCGTCACCCTGGGCACCGGGCGCGACGCGCAGCTCGTTGACGACCTGGGCCTCGACACCGAGGACCCCTTCTTGGTGCACTACAACTTCCCGCCCTACTCCACCGGCGAGGTCAAGCGCCTGCGCGGGGTGAGCCGCCGCGAGGTGGGCCACGGCAACCTGGCCAAGCGCGCCCTCAAGGCCGTGCTGCCCAGCCAGGAGGAGTTCCCCTACACCATCCGCGTGGTGGGCGACGTGCTCGAGTCCAACGGCTCGAGCTCGATGGCGACCGCCTGCGCGGGCTGCCTGGCGCTGATGGACGCGGGCGTGCCCCTCAAGCGCCCCGTAGCCGGCGTGGCGATGGGCCTGGTGAAGGAGGGCGAGCAGGCCGTGGTGCTCACCGACATCCTGGGCCTGGAGGACGCCCTGGGCGACATGGACTTCAAGGTGACCGGCACCACCGAGGGCATCACCGCCTTGCAGATGGACATCAAGATCTCCGGGCTCTCCCCCGAGCTCATGCGTGCCGCGCTCCAGCAGGCCCGGGAGGCCCGCCTGCACATCCTGGGCAAGATGGCCGAGGTGCTCCCCGCGCCGCGCAGCGAGCTCAAGCCCCAGGTGCCGCGCATCCTGAGCATCAAGATCTCGCCCGAGAAGATCGGCGCGGTGATCGGCCCCGGCGGCAAGAACGTGCGGGCTCTCGAGGAGCTCGGCGTCGAGGTGGACATCGAGCAGGACGGCACCGTTCGCATCTTCTCCGCCAACGCCGAGGCCGCCAAGGAGGCGCTGCGCCGCATCCAGGGCATGACCCAGGAGGTCAAGATCGGGGAGGTCTACGACGCCACGGTGAGCCGCATCACCCCCTTCGGCGCCTTCGTGACCCTCTTCCCCGGCACCGACGGCCTGCTGCACATCAGCCAGATCGCCGAAGGCCGCGTGGAGCGCGTGGAGGACCACCTCAAGATGGGCGACACCATCCGGGTCAAGGTCCACACCATCGACGAGAAAGGCCGCGTGGACGTGATCCGGCCCGAGCTCGAGGGCAAGATCCCTCCGCGCAAGCCCCCGGTCAAGCGCTGAGGGCACGGCATGGAGCGTCAGGCCCTGTTGCGACAGGTCGCCGGCGCCGTCCTGAGGCCGCCCGCCGCCGGGGTGCTGCGGGTGGCCGTGGACGGCGGGGCTACCGGGACCCCTCACTCTTCCTCGAGGCCGGCTTCGAGGTCTCTATCCCCCGCGGCGCCCAGCGCGGCCCCGGCTACGGCTCCCCCGACCCCCGCGCCGAGTCCAACCGCCGCTACGTCGAGGGCCAGAAGCTCTACCTCGGCGAGCGCAACCCCAAAGCCCACGCCAGCGCGGGGATCAACAACGAGAACCCGACCGGCCCCTACTTCGTGGCCGGAGACTGAAGGCTAGTGGCGTGTGGCGGCCCCCACCCCTTCCCTCCCCGTCTTCGGGAAGGGTTTATCCCCCCAGCCCCCCTTGCCAAGGG